>JAGBSR010000017.1 GCA_017631745.1 Clostridia bacterium
TTACAGCCTTCCACGGTGTACCCACAATGTTTATTGCTCTTCTTGAGCACCCTGACTTTGAAAAGACCGACTTCTCATATATGAGAACAGGTATTATGGCAGGTTCGCCTTGTCCTATTGCAACAATGAAAGACGTTGTAGGTAAGATGCATATGGATGAAATCACTATCGTTTACGGCCAGACAGAAGCTTCGCCAGGCTGTACAATGAGTTCAACTGACGACTCACTTGAAGTTCGAGTTTCAACTGTCGGTCGTGCACTTCCCGAAATCGAGTGTAAGATTGTTGACCCTGAGACAGGCGCAGACTTACCCGTTGGCGAAATCGGTGAATTTGTAGCAAGAGGCTACAATATTATGAAGGGCTACTATAAGATGCCCAAGGCAACCTCAAGCGCTATCGATAAAGACGGCTGGCTTCATACAGGTGACCTTGCATGCAAAACAGAAGACGGCAACTATAAAATCACAGGCCGACTCAAGGATATGATTATCCGTGGCGGTGAAAACATTTATCCTAAAGAGATTGAAGAGTTTATCTACACCAATCCCAAGGTCAGTGATGTTCAGGTTATCGGTGTACCCGATGAGCAGTACGGCGAAGAAATTGCTGCCTGCATTATCCTTAAAGAGGGTGAGACTATGACCGAGGCTGAAATGAAGCAGTTTGTCCGTGACCATATGGCTAAGCATAAGGTGCCCAAATATGTAGACTTCGTTGATGCATTCCCCATGAACGCTGCTGGTAAGATTCTTAAATACAGAATGCGTGAAATGGCTATTGAAAAATACGGTCTTCAGAAAGCTAATGCAGTAGAAACTGCATAAACCTCATTGGCGGATCCTGCAGGGTTCGCCAATTTGAAATTTAAGACAAAGGTGATTTAAATGAATTATCCTATTATAGATGCTCACTGCCATATTTATCCCGATAAGATTGCAGATAAGGCAGTTGAGGCTATCGGCAAGTTTTATGATCTTGATATGTACTACGACGGCAGATACTCAACTTTAGTTGAGTTCGGCTCGAAGATAGGCGTGAAGCACTATGTGATTTTTTCCGTAGCAACAACGCCTAAGCAGGTCCGATCCATCAATAAATATATTTCTGATACAGTTAATAGCTCAGAGGGTCTTATGACAGGTCTCGGTGCACTTCATCCTGACAGTGAAGACATAGAAGGGGATATTGCTGATATCGTTTCTCTCGGTCTCAAGGGCGTGAAAATGCATCCCGATTTTCAGAAGTTCAATATCGATGATAAGAAGTGCTATAAGATTTATGAGCTTTGTGAGCAAAACAATCTTCCCGTACTTCTTCACACAGGCGACAGCAGATACGACTACTCTAACCCGAAGAGAATGAAAAATGTACTCGAAGACTTTCCGTTTCTTACAGTTATCGGTGCTCACTTCGGCGGCTGGTCCTGCTGGAAAAATGCTGCAGAGACCTTAAGCCGATACAAAAACTTCTATGTCGACTGCTCCTCGTCCTTCAATTGGCTCACAGCTGACGAAGGCAGAGATTTGGTCAGAGCTTACGGTGCCGACCATGTACTTTTTGCAACGGATTTCCCAATGTGGAACCACGAAACAGAGTTTAAGAAATTTACAGAAATGGCTCTGAGGGATGAGGAAAACAGGCTTATTCTCTATAAAAATGCAATTAAACTTTTCGGCATAGATGAGAGTAAAATATTGTAAGAAAAATATTCAGAAAATATTAATTTTCTATTGACAATCAGATTTTAAAGTGCTAAAATATATGCAAATTTAATACAAAAGCTATGACGAAGACGGATGATTCGGAGTTTTCACAGAGAGCTGACGGTGCTGCAAGTCAGTATAACAACGTTTCAATATCCTATCACTTCCGAGCTGAGGGTCCGAAAGTATTATATCAGTAGGCGCCCTTCGTGATTGCTGCGTTAATGCATAGAGCTTATTAGAGCTTGAAGGCGGCGGTTTTTATAATCGCAATTTGAGTGGTACCGCGGGTATAATTTAGATTTTTACTCGTCTCAAAGGAAACTTTGGGGCGGGTTTTTGTTTTATAAAAATTTATTTTGGAGGCGTTCTAAATGGAAATGAATAATCAACTTATGGAAGTTGCTTTCCGTATAAAGGAAATGCGAGAGGTCTGCGGCTTCAGCGAAGAAGAGATGGCTGAAAAAACAGATATCACTGTTGAGCAATACCGTGAATATGAAAAGGGTACTGCAGATTTTCCTTTCTCATTTATCCATAAATGTGCCAAGGCATTCGGCATCGGCAAGACAGACCTTCTTGAGGGTAAGAGCAGTAACCTTTCATCATACACAGTAACAAGAAAGGGTCAGGGCAAGATTACTTCAAAAGAAGACGGCATCGAAATCAACAACCTTGCACCTCTTTTCAGAGACAAGCTTGCTGAGCCTTATCTTGCAAAGTACGAATACAGAGATGAGCTTCAGAATAAGCCAATTCATACAATTACCCACGGCGGCCAGGAGTTTGATATTGTACTCTCAGGTAAGCTTAAGGTCCGCGTTGGTAACCACACAGAAATCCTCGAGGAAGGCGACAGCATCTATTATAAGAGCTCATCACCTCACGGTATGATTGCTGTTGACGGTCAGGATTGCACATTCCTTGCAGTTGTTATCTCAGAGGATGAAAAAGCAGATACCAAAGAAATTGAAAAGACTTTTGTAACAGCTAAGGCTGAGCATAATCTTGAAGCTAAAAAGTTTATCACAACCGAAGAAGACGAAAACGGCATACTTCAGAAGCTTGATTATAAAAACGAAGACAGCTTCAACTTTGCATTCGATATCGTTGATGCTGTTGCTGATAAGTACCCTGACAAGCTTGCTATGCTTCATATCTCAAACGATAAGACAGAGAGAAGATTTACCTATAACGATATGAAAAAAGAGTCAGCCCGTGCAGCTAACTATTTCCTTTCACTGGGCATCAAGAAGGGCGACAGAGTTATGCTTGTTCTCAAGCGTCACTATCAGTTCTGGATTACAGCTCTTGCACTTCATAAAATCGGCGCAGTTATTATTCCTGCAACAAATCAGCTGGTTGTTCACGATTTTGAATACCGTTTCAAGGCTGCAGGCGTAAGTGCTATAGTATGTACATCTGACGGTCAGGTTGCAGACCATGTTGATACTGCAGCTGAAATATACGGCGAGCTCAAGCGTAAGATTTTAGTTGGTGCAGACAGAGACGGTTGGCACAACTTCGATACAGAATATAAGCTTTTCAGAAGCATTTACGAGCGTACAGAGGATACAGCCTGCGGCAACGACACAATGCTTATGTACTTCACTTCAGGTACAACAGGTTATCCTAAAATTGCCGTTCACTCATTTAAATATGCACTCGGTCACTTCATTACAGCAAGATACTGGCACACAGTTCAGCCCAATGACCTTCACCTTACAATCTCAGATACAGGCTGGGGTAAGGCTATGTGGGGTAAATTCTACGGTCAGTGGATGTGCGAAGGCGCAATATTCACATATGACTTTGACAGATTTGATGCTTCAGAAATTCTTCCTATGTTTGCTAAGTATCATATCACAACCTTCTGTGCACCTCCTACAATGTACAGAATGCTTATAAAGCAGGACCTTTCCAAGTATGACCTTTCATCAATCAGATATGCAACAACAGCAGGTGAAGCTCTCAACCCTGAAGTGTTCTATCAGTTTGAAAAGGCAACAGGCATCGTAATTATGGAAGGCTTCGGTCAGAAATAAACTACTCTTACAATCGGTAACCTTGCAGGTACAACTCCAAAGCCCGGTGCTATGGGTAAGCCCGTGCCCTGCTATGATATCGCTATTGTTGACCCCGACGGCAACGAATGTGCAGTGGGTGAGACAGGTGAAATCATTGTCCGCACTCATGAGAAGATTCCCTGCGGTCTCTTCAAGGGATATTACAACGACGAAGAAAAGACTTCAGAGGTATGGTATGACGGTATGTATCACACAGGCGACACTGCCTGGTGCGACGAAGACGGCTATTATTGGTATGTCAGCCGTATCGATGATGTTATCAAGTCATCAGGTTACCGTATCGGACCCTTTGAAATCGAGAATGTTATTATGGAGCTTCCCTATGTACTCGAATGCGGCGTATCAGCAGCACCCGACGAAATGAGAGGTCAGGTCGTTAAGGCAAGCATTGTTCTTACAAAGGGCACCGAACCCACTGAAGAGCTCAAGAAAGAGATCCAGAACTACGTTAAGAAGAATACAGCTCCTTACAAGTACCCCCGTATTGTAGTTTTCCGTGATGAGCTTCCCAAAACAATCAGCGGTAAAATTCAGAGAAATAAGCTTTAATTTTTATAAAAATATAACACTTTCTATTGAAAAAAAAGAGAAAGTGTCATATAATGAAAGGTGTGATTTTTATGCCTAAGCGACTGACTTTATTTGCAGGTCACTACGGCAGCGGTAAAACAAACATCGCTGTGAACTATGCAATACATCTCAAAGACGAGGGTTATCCCGTTGTTATTGCAGACCTTGATATCGTCAATCCCTATTTCCGTACAAAAGACAGCGAAGAGGAATTGAAGGCAAAGGGTATCGAGCTTCTCTGCTCACCCTATGCAGGCTCAAACCTCGACATTCCGTCTTTGCCTCAGGAAATGTACAGAGCCGTTCAGGATAAAAACACCTATGCCGTAATGGATATCGGCGGTGACGATGCAGGCGCAGTTGCCCTTGGCAGATTTGCCCCCTTCATCAATGAAGAAGATAACTTCGATATGATATTCGTTGTTAATTTCTATCGCCCTCTTACCCGTACGGCTGAAGAAGCACTGAGTGTTATGAGAGAGGTTGAGGCAGTTTCACACCTTAAGTTTACAGCGATAATGAACAATTCAAACTTAGGGGAGGACACAGTCGCCGAGGACATCATCTCTACTGATGCCGAAGCGAAAAAGCTCAGCGAAATCAGCGGCTTACCCCTCATTAATACAAGTGTGAGAAAAGACTTAGTAATTGCTCTGGAAGAGAAAATAGATAACATATTCCCTCTTTCACTACAAAATAAAATCATTTAATTGGAGGTATCGAAATGCCTAAAGTTACATTCAAAACAGATTTATGTAAAGGCTGCGGTCTTTGTGTTGAGGCTTGTCCCAAAAAGATTCTCATCATCAATAAAGAAAAGATCAATGCTAA
>JAGBSR010000144.1 GCA_017631745.1 Clostridia bacterium
CTCCACGAGTTCAACCCCATGATGGGTCACAGAGGTTGCCGTCTTGCAGTAACATATCCTGAAATTGCTAAGATGCAGACATCAGCTGTTATCCGTGCAGCTATCAATGTTAGCAAGGCTCATCCCGATTGGACAATCGTTCCCGAAATCATGATTCCTCTTGCAGGCGATGTTAAGGAACTTAAGTATGTTAAGAAGTTCGTTGTAGAAACAGCTGACGCTGAAATCGCAGCTGCAGGTGCAGAGCTTAAGTACGAAGTTGGTACAATGATCGAAATCCCCAGAGCAGCTCTTACAGCTGACGAAATCGCTAAGGAAGCTGACTTCTTCTGCTTCGGTACAAACGACCTTACTCAGATGGCATTCGGCTTCAGCCGTGACGACGCTGGTAAGTTCCTCGATGCTTACTACGATGCTAAGATCTTCGAAAACGATCCCTTCGCTAAGCTCGACCAGAACGGCGTAGGTAAGCTTATGGATATGACTCTTAAGCTTGGTAAGCCCGTTAACCCCGCTCTTCACTGCGGTATCTGCGGTGAACACGGTGGTGACCCCACATCAGTTGAGTTCTGCCACAAGATTGGCCTCGACTATGTATCATGCTCACCCTTCCGTGTGCCCATCGCTCGTCTTGCAGCAGCTCAGGCAGCTATTGCTAACAAATAAGCTTATTGCTTAATGCCTTTAATCCTCACCGAGAAATCGGTGGGGATTTTTATTGTGTGTATTAAATCGTAATAATTTATAAATTGAAATTTATGTGAGACTGTGCTATAATTACAATGTATAAAAATGACTTGAAGACAAGGAATGATAAATATGAATTTCAAAGAGTACCTCAGAGCAGCGAGACTTGACCCTGAAAAGGGAGACAAGATTCAGTATATGACTATGGGCGATAAGATGTTAAGCAATGTTTTTGTCAACGGACAGAGAAACTCACCCTCGGTGTGCTCAACTTATGATGCTGATGTTACAAAATTTGCAGAGGTCTTCGATAAGCTCAGGGCTGAGTGCGACTATAAACTCACCCTTAATGCTGTTATGCTCAAGGTGCTTGTTGAGGGACTCAAGGCGGCGCCGAGACTCAACGCCCATTTCAAATACAATCACGCAACAACGGCAGGGCAGTACATAATAAAAAAGCATATAGATGTGTCTATGGCTGTGTGCAAGGAGGATGGCGGAACTTTTCAGATGAAGCTTCTGCATCTTGAAGATAAAAGCCTTAAAGAAATTGCTCTTATGGCTGCCGATGCGAGAAAACGACTGGATACCGCAGACCTTGAAGAGGTTATGTTCGAGGCCTCGAGACAGCATATAATCGGTGAAATGTCGAAGGGTAATATCATTACACCGCTTCGTCAGGCTCTGAGTGCATCTTTCGGTAAGGGCAGAGTGGTACGCCTGTCGCAGACTCTTAAATCGGACTTTCTTAAAATAGCAGGCAAAAAAGAATTTCAGCCTGACAGCGGTATCAGAATAGAAGAGGTCAATGAGGGCACCGTTTGCTTCACAAACTGGGGTGCTATCTGCGAGAGTACTGGTTTGAATATTGTCAGCGGTCCGCTTCTGTATCCGCAGGTTTTCCTTTTCAGTATGGGAAGACTCAGAGAAGAGAAGTTTGTATATGAGCATGAAAGCGGAAATCTTCGCCTCGGCTCCAAAAAGATTTTGCCTTTAGGGCTTAACTTTGACCATAAAATCGGCGGAGCTTATGAACTGACACCCTTTATCAGAAGACTCGAAGAGATTTTCAGCAATCCTGAGGTTATTTACAGCTGGTAATATAAACATTTAAATATGAAAAAAATTAACCCCTCTGATTTTTAACGGAGGGGTTTGCTATTTACAATGCGTCTTAAATAATGTAGAATAATAAAAGATTAGTGAAAGGTGAGAGTGAAATGATACTGATTATTTCGCAGATTGTCGGACTTGCGGCGGTTGGTCTGTATCTTCTGAGCTATCAGTTGAAAAAGAGAAAACAGATAGTGTGGACAACCTTCTTTTCCAATGTGCTTTATGTTCTGCAGTATATATTGCTCGGTGCATACTCAGGTGCGGTTATGGATGCACTGTGCACCGTCGGCTCGTTTTTTTCGGGCAAAAAGCATTCGCCGAAGCTCAGAACTTACATAAAACCGATTGCGGTGATAAATCTGATTATCATTGCTGTGGCGGGTGTATCTATTGCTGCAGCACAGCGAAGCCTTATTGAACTTCTGCCTGTTGTGGGTACACTTTTTCAGACGGGAGGTCTTTGGTGCGAGGATGAGCAGACTATCCGCAAATTCGGTTTGTGTAGTGCACCCTTCTGGCTTGCATATAATTTTATTTCGCAGGCTTACGGAGCTGCATTGGGCTCTGTGCTCGTTATAATATCGGTTGTCACAGCTATGATAAGATACAGAAAGAAAACAACTGATAATTGACCTTATGTACTCTGCCGAAAAGATATAAACAAAAAAGGCCTTGAAGCTTTACGCTATCAAGGACATTATCTTTTTTAGAGGTAAGCTGATTATTACTTATCTTCCCAATTTTTTAAGGTTTTGTATTCGCTGAATTCAGTTCCATCAATGCTCATAGCAAATGCAGAAAGGCTCTTATTTAATGATGTTTTGTCGTCGTGCTTGTTAGCAACGCGTAAAACCATACCTAAAACTCTTGCTAATGTGTCTTTTTCGGGGTCCTTCTTCGTTTTCTGAAGCGCAGAAATGATTTCATCCAAAAAAGCGACAGCATTTTAATGCTCATATAAAATCCTAATTTCTTATATTTTAGTGTTCGCCGTAATGTGTCACCCCGTCGTCGTGAACGTGATACTCCTGGGTTGTGGTTGTGTCTTCATAATAGTGAGTTGAGCCGTCCTCATGAACGTGGTAGTTCTGATTTGTAGGGCTTGTTTTGCTGAGAATTACAGCTACAATAGCGAGAATTGCAACAACAATTGCAACGGGAATAAAAATCTTTTTCATAATGTTGTCCTCCATTTTTTCTTGTTGTAATTTTATCACTATTTCACTCAAAAGTCAACCTGCGGAGCGGTTTTGTACTCTGCCGAATAGGGGAGAGCTCACACAGCGGCAACCTCGGACTCAGAGGGTGCCAATGAGGTAAAGTTGATAATAAACAGAAATATTTCAAGAAGGGCAACGGGAATCATTTCCATAAGTGCGCTCTTGCCTATAAAGATAAAAATGAAAAGGAAAGATGCAAATATACCGAGCATACATATGAAAAGTATGCCGAAGCTCTTATGCTTTTTGAGGTTGACAAGGAAATAAAGAGCAAGCGAGCCAAGCAGGAAAACAATGAACATACCTGTTGCTACCCAATGGGCAATTCTCTTGGGATTCCAGTCCTCAATGCTGTGACCGAGGGTGAGGGCAACAAGGGCTACGCTTATTATGGCGAGTACACCGAAGATATCATAAAGCTTGTGCTTGAAGGAAAACTTATTATAGAAGTACTGTGAGTTGATGAAGATACTTCCTGCGGTGAGCAGACCCCATATCCAGAAATATATTTTGCGGTCTTCGCAGAGCAGTGACAGAGTGCCCATCTCGGATGCAGGATTGTTGCCCCAACAGAAAGGTAAAACGAGACCGTAAATAAAGGCCGCCGCAAGCCAGATAATACAAAAAGGCTTTGATAAGATTTTGTCTTTTTTCATTTTATATTCCTCCGTTTTTTTATTTCTACGACAGTATACCACATTTTCTTGTTCGGATAAATAGATATAAAGAAAAAAGAGAATCTTTTTGAGTGATAAAAGTATATTTTGCAGCAATAATAGCGCATTTCGTATTGAAAAGGAATATATTTTGTGTTATTATTTCATTATATGTCAAATTATAAAAACGGAGGATTTATTTATGAAAAAGATAATTTCTGCTTTACTTGTAATTGTTATGCTTTTCACCTGTGCGATGCCTGCTTTTGCAGCACAGACTAATGAAGAGCTTCCGATGATTACTCTTTTCGGTGACGGCACACAGATTTATATGCCCGACGAGACTGCTGAAAACGGCGAAAAAAATGTCTGGGGCGACTTGTTTGCAGAGCTTGATGCAGAGTATATCAAGAATGCTGTACTCAATGTGCTTGAGCCCTTACTCCTTCATGGTGTTACAACCGGCAACTGGGAACCCTATTGCTATGCTTTTTATGAAGAGATCGCTGCTATCTTTGATCCTCTCAGACTTGACGGCAACGGTAACCCCAGATACGGTACAGGACTCAGCAAGGAAGACAAGGCTAATAATGTCAATGCCTGCAAAAAGGACTATGCTTTAAGTCAGGGCGGTCAGTACAAGGTAAACAACTATGTTTTCAGATATGACTGGAGACTTTCGCCTCTTGAGGTTGTTGATGAGCTTCATACATTTATTCAGACAATTATGAATACCACCGGCAAAAAACAGGTCAACCTTATCGGTAACTGCCTCGGCGGCTCATACATTCTTGCATATCTGGAAAAATACGGAACTCAGGGTCACATTAAAAATGTGTTCTTCAATGCTACTGTAGGTAACGGTACCGATGTTCTTACAGATGCTTTCTGCGGTGAGGTTGTGCTTGACACTCAGGCTATACAGAGATTTATGCATCAGATTATCGACCCCGACAGCACGATGCTTGCAGGTCTTATCAAGACAACTCCTATAATCAATGATGTTATTTTCAGCTCATACGACCTTATCGGTCAGCTGGGTCTTATTGAAGAATTCGGCATTACCTTTGATGTATTGTATAAGAATGTATATGAGCTTCTCACTCCGCTGCTTGCCATTGCTGTTTATGCAACAATGCCCGGATATTGGTCAACCATACTTACAGACAGATACGAGGAAGCCAAGAAGTTCGTTTTCGGTGTTGAGGGTGACGAGCGCTATGAGGAATATAAGGGTCTCATTGCAAAGCTCGATGCATACTACAATACTGTCAGCGTAAACAAATATCAGATTATTGAAGACTGTCAGAAGGCAGGCGTACACTTCGGTGCAACTGCAAAATACGGTGTTCAGATGTATCCGTTTGTAAAAAGCCAGGGCGAGCTTTCAGATCAGCTTGTTGACTTTGAGCATGCATCCTTCGGTGCAACACCTGCTAAAAATGTTTTCTCAGTATTGAGTGACGAACATATTAAGGCTGCTGTAAATGCAAAGACAGATAAGTATATCTCATATGACAAGCAGGTAGATGCATCAACAAGTATTTTCAAAGACACTCTCTGGGTGCTCAAAAATGTATCACATGATTACACAGAGTTCGACTATAAGCTTATTGAAAAGTTCTGCAAGTCAACAAACTTCAATGTCAACTCAGATCCAAACTATCCCCAGTTTATGATTATGCTTCCCGATACAATGGATATAGACCCTGAAACAAACGGCAGAATCCTCGCTTCGGGTGACATTGTGCCTATGACTGAAGAAAATGCAAATCTCACACTCTGGGACGAAATTCCCGAGGACTCAAAGAAAGAGCCCACTCTCGTTTCAAAGCTTATGGCTTTCTTCCGTTGGCTGACAGCAATGATTAAGTTCATTCTTCACATTTCAAGTGAAAACCCCGGTGCAGCTCCCGTATAATAAATAAGTAACCCGACCCCGCTCTTCGCCACCCATCGGCGTTTGCAGTGGGGCCGTTTGTTTGTCGGGCACGTTGTGCGGGAGGGGAGTATATCAGTGAGACAGAAAAAAATATTACATTTCTATTGACAAAAGTGTTTTTATACTTTAAAATGATAATAACTTAATAGTCAAACCGATGAGCAAGAGTAGTAGCATATCAGCCTTAGCTTACAGAGAGCTGTTATTGGTGGAAAACGGCAGCGAAGAGATTTGTGAATGGACTTGTGAGGGCGGCCCGAAAAATTCAGTAGGCGCCGACGGAAACTCTAACCGTTATGATGAGAGCGCATGTTGGTGCGTGATAACCATTAAGGTGGCTGCAGTTTATCCTGTTCCTTTATGGAGCAGGTTTATTTTTTTAGAAAGAAGGAAACTCAGATGAATAACTACAGAGATTTTGACAACTATTTAAAAGATTTCCCCACTAAAGACGGATATTTCGGCGAATTCGGCGGTGCATTTCTGCCTCCCGAGTTAGAGCCTGCTTTCAAAGAGGCAGACGATGCTTATGAAGCAATCTGCCATTCGGCTCAGTTTATCAACGAGCTTCGCAGAATCAGAAAAGAGTTCCAGGGCAGACCCACTCCCGTGTATCATTGCGAGAGACTTTCAAAGCTTTTCGGTAACTGTCAGATTTATTTAAAGAGAGAAGATCTCAACCACACAGGCGCTCATAAGCTTAACCATTGTATGGGTGAAGGCTTGCTTGCAAAATATATGGGCAAGAAAAAGCTTATTGCTGAAACCGGTGCAGGTCAGCACGGCGTAGCTATTGCAACTGCTGCTGCATACTTCGGTCTCGAGTGTGATGTGTATATGGGCGAGGTTGATATTGCAAAACAGCATCCCAATGTTATCCGTATGAAGATGCTCGGCGCAAATGTTGTCCCCGTAACTCACGGCCTCAAGACTCTCAAAGAGGCAGTTGACGCTGCTTTTGACGCATATCTCAAAGAGTACGACCACGCAATTTATTGCATCGGCTCAGCTCTCGGCCCCCATCCCTTCCCGAAGATGGTAAGAGACTTCCAGTCTGTTATCGGTATCGAGGCTAAAGAGCAGTTCCTTGAGATGACAGGTATTATGCCTGATGCAGTCTGC
>JAGBSR010000145.1 GCA_017631745.1 Clostridia bacterium
CACCTTCACATCGTTGACCGTGTAGGCGGTGGCGACAGCTTCGGTGGCGGTCTTATCTATTCACTTCTCAGCGGTAAGGATTCACAGAGCGCTATTGAATTTGCAGTTGCAGCTTCAGCTCTCAAGCATTCAATTGAGGGCGACTACAACCGTGTAACAGTCAGTGAAGTTGAAAAACTTGCAGGCGGCGACGCAAGCGGCAGAGTACAGAGATAATCAGCGCGTTTTGGTCACTTTTGGGCGCTAGCAAAAGTGACGCCTCCGCGGCGAGCGGATACACAGAAAAAGGAATAAAGCAGGTGAGTGGTAGAGCTTGCCTGCTGAAATAAAAAAACAAAAGGAGAACAAATCCAATGAGTAAGACAAACACAATCAGACCCTTTGGCTGGCAGGATAAACTCGGCTATGCTATGGGCGATATGGGCTGCGGTTTTTCATTCCAGCTCGTATCATCATTTATGCAGCTTTTCTATCTGCAGTTTATAGGAATTGATCCTGCTGACTATGCAGTTATCATTCTTATTTCAAAAGCATTCGACGCAATTAACGACGTTGTAATCGGTAACCTTGTTGACACAAAGAGACTCAGCAAAAAGAGTAAGTATATGCCCTGGATTATCGCAGGCGGACTTATACTTCTCGTTTTCAATGCTATGATTTTCGCACCTATCACATCACTTCCCTATGCAGGTAAGTATGCTTGGTGTCTGATTTCATATTGCTTATGGTCAATCGCATACACAATGGTTAACGTACCTTACGGCTCACTGCACAGTGTTATCACTGATAAGCCCAACGAGAGAACAGCACTTTCAACCTTCCGTAGCATCGGTGCAGCTCTTCCTGCTGTTGTAATTATGATCGTGCTTCCCAGTATCGTTTACAATAAGGTTGAAAATCCCGAAACAGGTATCACAGAAGAAATCCTCAAGGGCGAGATGCTTCTTCCTGTTGCTCTTGTTATGTCAGTTGTTGCTTTTGTAACTCTCTTCGGTACAACAAAGCTTGTTAAAGAGAGAGTGCAGCGCGAAGATACAGGCGCAAACGCAACAGGTATGAAAGCAATTTTCTCAGCTGTTCACTCATTCTTCACAAACAGAGCTATGCTTGGTGCAACAATTGCTACAGTGGCTTCAGTTGCTCTTTTCAACTCAACAATGTCACTTAACAACATGGTATTCCAGTACTTCTTCAAAGATACCAGCAAGGTTGGTATGGCTATGATCGGTTCATATGCTCCTATGATTGTCTTCATGGCATTTGTCGGCAAGCTCACAGCTAAATACGGTAAAAAGAATGTTATTGTAAGCGCTATGCTTATCGGTGCTGTTTCAGGTCTTGTTTCAATTTTCGTTCCTATGTCAGGTGACATGACAGGTATGCTTATTTACATCGTTTGTCTTATGGGACTCAACCTCGGTAACACAGTATTCCAGATTTCAGTATGGGCTATCGTTGCTGACTGTATCGAAGTAAGCTACCGCAAGACAGGTAAGAGCGAAGAAGGCTCACTCTATGCTCTTTACTCATTCTTCCGTAAACTGGCTCAGGGTATCGGTCAGGCTGTAGTATCATGGGGTCTTATCGCTATCGGTTTCATCGAGGGTGAGGGCGCTGTTCAGGCTGCAGATTTCGGCGATAAGGTTAAGTCACTTTACTTCATCGTACTCGCTGCAGGCTCACTTATCGCATTCCTTTCAATGAAGTTTATCTACAACATCTCAAAGGAAGACGAAAAGGCATTTGCTGTTAAGGCTGACGACACAGCTGCTGAAGCGTAATCTGTAATATCAAAGAGCTGTCCGACGGGCAGCTCTTTTGGCTTGTTGAAATTTATAAAAAACAGATTAATAAAATATGTACAAAAATAATCAAAATAGCAGAATTTGTCGAAAATGTGTCAATAATCAACGATTTTGTTTGCATAAAGTTAATTTTACTTTCATTTTCTGCAAATGAAATAATGTTATCATTTTATAGTTAAAGATTACTTTAAATATAAAAAGAGGGTTTTATATGAATAAGATTATGAAATATGTGCCTAATGCGCTTTCTATAAGCAGAATAATTGCCGCAAGCTTTTTATTTACATTCAATGATTTTTATGATCCCACATTCTTATGTATATATATTTTCTGTGCTGCAACTGACTTTTTCGATGGTAAATTTGCAAGAAAATATCATTGTGAAAGTAAGCTCGGTGCAGCTCTTGACAGTATAGGCGACGGTATGACCTATCTGCCTTTGCTCAAGATTCTTGTAGTTCAGAAGGCTGTTCCCAATTGGATTGTAATATGGCTTATCGTAGACATCGGACTTGCATTGATAGCTGCTTTCATTGCTCTTGTCAAGTTTAAGAAGTTCTTTTTCTCACATACATATATCGGAAAGCTCCTCGGACTTGTTATATTCGTGTTACCCATAATGGTGCAGTTTATGCCTATAATCGCTTGGGTTGCAGTAATTGTTCTGAATGCAACTATTAATGTTGTAGAGATTATTTATATTAACGCTGTCAGCAAAGAACCCCAGGATGTGCTTTCGGTATTTCATGTGAATAAAAATCTGGATAAATAACAACAAAAGCACAGGTAAGTCCTGTGCTTTTATTGTTTAGCAACCAATGTCGAAAAAAATAAGTTACCAATCAACATTTGATATCGGATTGGTTGCGATAATAAAAACAATTTGTAAATGTAAGAAAAAATAACTTCCATTTTAAGTGCTTTTAGGGTATAATACTTTGGTAATCTTAAAAGTAAAGGATGTTCTATATGAAAGAATTTATCAGAAAAAATTGTGCCAACTTTTTCTCAATAATCAGAATTGTCGGCGCGCTCTATTTGCTTCTTACCCCCACAGGTAACGAGTTCTCAACCAAGTTCCTTATCCTCTATGCAATCTTCTGTTCAACAGATGCTATCGACGGTTTCCTTGCAAGAAGACTCAACATCTCAAGTGTTCTCGGCGTTACCCTTGATACCATCGGCGACGGTCTTATAGGCTTCACACCCGTTAAGGTGCTAGTAATTCAGAAGCTCATTCCCGGTTGGTTCTATATCTTACTTGGTGTAACAGTTGCAGTTTTCGTTGCAGCAGCTATTGTGTCACAGGTGAAGTTCAAGAACTTCACATTCCCTCATACATACTTCGGCAAGTTAAACGGTGTTTGCGTTGCTTCTTCACCCTTCCTTTTCCATCTTGTACCCCTCAATGTTCTCTTTATCATCGTTGGCGGCGTATTCTTCTTTGCAGGTGTTGAAACACTCATTATCGTTGCTAAGCTTAAGAAGCTCGTTCCTTTTGTACCCTCAATCTTCCACACAGTGCAGGCTGTTGAAAAGTTTGAAAAGCAAGAGGCTGAAAAGAAAGAAGCTGAAAGCAAATAAACCTATGAGCCACGGGATTTCCCGTGGCTTTTAAGTTGTGCAGACGGTGGGGCGGTGGCTCCGCCGCCGAACGAAGTTCGGCGTGCAGAAGCCCCCTGGCAGGGGCTTCTGCAGACATACCGCCTCAGGCGGTCTGTGCGGAGCCACCCTGAGCTGTAAAGTTAAAAAAATCTTCACAAAAAAATGCGGATTTTCGTTGACAAAGCTAAAGACTTATGCTATACTCATTCATACCGCATGTAAAAGGCGGCGTGATTTGTCATGCCATAAAGATAAAATTATCTGCCTCAAATCAGCGAGTCCATAATAAAGGAAGGAAAGAAAAATGTACGCAATTATCGAAACAGGCGGCAAGCAGTATAAGGTAGAAGCAGGCGATACACTCTTCATCGAAAAGCTTGACGTAGAAGCAGACTCCGAAATTACCTTTGACAAGGTTATCGCAGTAGCAACAGACGACGGCATCAAGGTTGGTGCTCCCTATGTTGACGGTGCAACAGTAACAGCAAAGGCAATCAAGAACGGTAAGGGTAAGAAAATCACAGTATTTACTTACAAGCCCAAGAAGAATGCTAAGCGTAAGATGGGTCACAGACAGCCTTACACTAAGGTTGAAATCGCAGCTATCAACGCTTAAGTTATGACGAAGGTAGTTTTTTACGAAAAGGATGAGATGCTCAAAGGCTTTCTCATAAAAGACCACAGCGGATACGATGAAGAAGGTTACGATATTGTTTGTGCAAGCGTATCTTCGGCAGCGTACCTGACAGCTAACACATTGACAGAAATCGTCGGTGCAAAGGCTGATATAAAGGTTGAGGAAGCGTATCTGAAGTTTATCCTCAAGGATAAATTCGAAGAAGCTCAGGCTAATCTGAAAGGTTTAAGACTTCACCTGGAATCACTCGCAGGGGACTATAAGGAATATATAACCTGCAAAACAGAACCTGTTTAAGACTAATACGGAGGTGTAACAAATGCTTAAGATAAATATCCAGTTATTTGCTCACAAAAAAGGTATGGGTTCAACCCGTAACGGTCGTGACTCTGAATCAAAGAGACTTGGTGTTAAGCGCGCAGACGGTCAGTTCGTTCTCGC
>JAGBSR010000146.1 GCA_017631745.1 Clostridia bacterium
AGGATATCGACCGATATCGTGGGGAGCAAACTCTACATTCCACAGATCGCTTTCAGCGAAGTAGAAGATACCTGTAAGCATAGCCTTAACAAGCTCGGGAGCATAGAGCAGATACATAGGCATAGCGGGATACGATACGTCAACTGTGTTGATACAGCCGTTTGAGTGGCATTCCTTTGACATATAAAGAAGCTCGCCGTCTTTGTTTCTTACCAGCTTATGCGCCGCTAAAACCTGTCTTGCAGCAGCAATAAGAATAGTCTGATAAGCTTCACCGAACTCTGCCGAATCATCAAGGATTGTCTTTTCCCAAGCCTTTACCTTATCGAGTATTTCCTGACGGTTATCCTTGCAATATTTCATTGCCGCTTCGATTGTACCGAACTTTTCTGCCCAGAGACCCTTGAGCTTATCGCCGAAGTAATCGATTGAATAAACATCGTCATAGGCAATTATTGTTGAAAATTCTGCTTCCTTGCATTTTCTTGCTGTACCTGAAGACTTAATACCCTCGTCACATACAGCGTTTTCTTCGCCCCAAAGGCATGCATAGCCCCAATCGGCAGCGTACTCGTCGCCTGAATCGTTGAGGGGAGACTGCTTTGTAAGACCCATTTTTACAAATCTTACGCCTTCAACAGAGTCGCTGTATTTTGTCATATTAGCCTTCTTTTTGCCCTGTACAAGCTCTTCGTAAGCAATGAAGCAGACATTGATATCGTGCTCCTTGCCGTCAAGTGACTCTACCTTAGTATCAAGGTAAGCACAGGGGGTACTCAGCAGATGAAAATCATCCAGAATAAAGGGTGACCAGGTGCTGAAGGTAAGCTTGATTTTTTCGTTTTCGTATATGTATGAGCTTATATACGGTGTTATTTCATTACCGATCTGCTCAATGGCTTTTTCGCTGCCCTTTCCGAGAAATCTGAAGGTTTCACCGTCGACGGTAATCTTACCTTCAATTCTCTTTCTGATACCGCACCAAAGATAAGTGTCACCGTCTGTGAGCTTATCGTTCTTTGACCATATACTGAAATGCGGGTCTATTGTTGCAATAGGATAAGTCGGAAGTCTCATAGTTAAATCTCCTTAGTGTATAAGACAAGCTTTTTTACTCGTCTGCTATTTTAATAAAGTTCTCTTGAAAATACGAAGAATATACTTGCTGCAAGAAGTACCTGAGCTGCATAGTATGTTATGATGTTGAATATTCTCATACCTCTCTTAACGGGCTTATCATCGGTGAGAATGATGCCGAGAGATGCATCTGAAAGGAAGAAGAGTACAGCACCGAAGCCCACAGTAAGTGCAATCATATACATATTATCGTTTACGCCGAAGGCGATTACATCGATAACCAATCTCACAGCCTTTGCAAGCATTATTGCAAGCACAACACCGTAAGCTAAAAGTCCGTATGTCATTGCGCCTTTTCTCTTGAAGGCGTTTGTCTTAATGCAATAGATAACAGCAACAGCAACGATAACGCCGACAATAAGAAGCTCATACCAGACGAATGCACCTGTGCTGAATGCAGTGGTGTAGATAGCTCTCTGAATGGCAACGATGTAGAAGATATGGCCGATGAGGAAAGCAACAACACCAAGAATAAAGGGAAGCATCTTTGTGGTCATGGCGTGAAGAAGCAGGTCGCCTGCCATACCTAATACAAGACCCCAGATCATATAATCTGCATAAAGAGAGTTATTGCCCGTTTCTTTAGCAGCAAAAACACCGCAAAGAACGAAAATGAGTGAACAGACAACTTTTGTGATAAATGACTGTTTGCATCTGTCGGGCCAATAATACTTAAGGAATAATGCCACTAAAGGTATTTCAACCACAACAGCTATAATAAATAAAATATTAAACATAATTCTCACCTCAAAAATTTTTACTTTCTCTTGAATCTGTATAAGGGTCTGTCAACATCTATCTTACCCCTCTGAACTGCATCTACAAGAGGCATCACACGGGGAAGAGCTTTGCTGACTGCTGTCTGAACAACAGGTTGTTTGATTACATCCTTCACCGTATCCTTGAGAGATTCAGCCAAAACAGCCGCCTGAGGCACTGATGAAGGTCTCATAATTACATTGTCGCCGTTGAACTTGAAGTTGATAATTCTCTCTGCAACCGCTTCAACACAGCGTATGCGTATCTCAAGCTCTGTTTCGCTGTTCCAACAGCCTGTTGCACAGCTTGTAAAGGGCATACCGCCAAGGATAATTTCATCCCAACGGTATTCGCCGTCAAGACCGATTTCAATGCTATTGATTTCGTCGCCCTCAGCCCAACTCATCTGCATATCGTTTTCACGGAAGTCGAAGGTAACATCGCTGATATTACCTGCCTTATCCGCCGCAATAAACATTGCAGGCAAAGGCACAACGCTTACGGGATAGCCGATAACATTAACCACAACGGGCTTTCTGAATTTTATCTTTTTGCCCTCTATTCTGCTTTCAAGAGCCAGTGAACGGGGCTTAGGCTCAGCCCTCGGAAAAGCAGGTGCCGTAACCTTAATACTTTCAGCCTTTTTATCAGGTTCGATAAAAGCCTTGGGAATATGATTCCACAGTACATCTCTCATTGCCTGCTCGTCAATTTCACCGCCTGTCATACTTATGCAGGCGTCATAATCGGGGAATACCATACCGAACTGACAGAACATACCGTCTGCACGGTAGGAGTTTTCTACACCGGCATTTCTCCAGAAGCAGTAGCCATAGCCTACAACAGAGTCGGAGGTGTCGCTTGCCGCTGAGTTATCTGCGTGAAAAGCGGTGGCTTCTTTTACCCACCACTCGGGAATTACCTGCTTACCGCCGAACTTGCCCATCTGCTCGTAGCAATATGTAAACTTAGCAAGGTCTTCGCCTGTAATCATAAGGCCCCAACCACCTGCCTCAATACCTCTCGGACACTTTTCCCAGAAGGGCTCGCTCATACCGAGGGGCTCAAAAAGACGGGGTCTGAGATAATCGATAACGCTCATACCTGTGAGCTTATGAATACAGCAACAAAGCAGATACATATTTTCGCTGATATAAAGGAATTCCGTGCCGGGCTCTGAAATCCAGGGAGATTCCATAATATCCTCAAACCAACGGTCCTTTGTACGGTCAAGGAAGATGCTGACATTTTTACCGCTTCGCATTGTAAGCAGGTCTTCAATGGTCATCTCCTCAAGATACTCGTCAGCCTTATCGGTTCTGGCTTCCGGGAATATATCAACAAATCTTGTATCAACTGTCAGATATCCCTCGTCAACTGCGAAGCCGATAGCTGTTGATGTAAAGCTCTTTGATACCGAGTACATCATATGTCTGTGCTTAGGGGTGAAGGGGTCACGGTAAATTTCGCAGGCTATCTTTCCGTGACGGATTACTGTGATTGAATGAAGCTCTCTCTTCTTTTCAATACACTCATCAATAAAAGCCTGAATTTCGTGGGATGATACACCGACCTCTTCGGGTGTCTTGGCATATTCAATCCAATTCTTCTTTGCCTTAGCCATATGCTACCTCCTATAATGTTTTCTTTTGATATATTTTCTTCTTATTTTTTCTTGGTCTTTTGCATTTTATATGTGTAAATCTGAGCGGCAAGAATTGCAATGCCTACAAGCACTGTTGCAATCACCTTACCTGCAGTAACATTGAGTGCACCCTTCTGGGTATCCTCGCCCTGCTTTAAGGTAAGATTATTAACAGCGAGCAGCAGCTCGGAGTGAGCACTCTGCAGCTCGTCGCAGGATGCAGCGCCACCGTTTACGAGTGCTCTCGCATTTTCAATGCTGTCTGCAAGATTTTCTCTGCTGACTTGAGAATAATTATCAAGGTTGATATTTTCTGCCTGAGAGAGAATGTCAACGAGGCTCTTTTTAAGCTCTGTAGCATTGCTTTTGTAAGCAACAAAAGCATCGAGATTATTTGTTTCGATAATGCTGAAATTTCTCTTGATAAGGTCGTTCCAACCGTCTTCGCTGTCGCTTCTCTGACCGCACAGATCAGGGTCGTACATGGGAGCGATTGCTCTTAAATCCGCATAAAGGCGGTTGCACACCGAGTCGTACATAACATTGAAGTGGTTTTTGCTTTGCAACTGAACTGCAGACAGATCTGAAAGCTTTTTAACGAAACTGCGCACTGTGAAAACATTGAAGCTTGAGCAGACACCTATAACTTCAGGCTCTTCTTCTTTTGACGAAATCCACTCACTGATATTGCTTGCACTGTCTTTGATTCTCAGATAAGCCTTTGACAGAGCATTTTCAGCTTTGAGTAAATCATAAATTTCATCCTTCAGATCGATGTCAAAATCAAGGATAAGCACATCATCCTCGCCGAGAAACCCGAGAATTTCACTCAAAGCCATACCCTGAACTTCTATCTCGTTTTCCGAGCAAAGCACAAGCTCACCGCTGTCTGTTTTTCTGATATTTACACTGACAAAATCTGCACCTTTCAGAAAAGCCGACAAAACTGCCTCTTTGCTGTTGCCCTCATACTCGGCAGTGTCCCCTCTGTAGGAAATGCAAAGCAATTCCTCAGGCATAGTGTATGAATTTTCGCTCTCTGCATATGCAGACAAAAGGAAACTTCCGCCTAAAATAAGGCAGAAAACAATCGATAAAATTACTTTAATTCTTTTGGTCATAACTGAACCTTTCGGATAAGTTTCATATATAGTTAATAATAACATAAAACTCGTGTCTTGGCAACATTTTTTAGTGATATTTTTCTTACAATTTTACCTCTACAAGGTCCTCGATTATCATTTCACTGTCGCTTACAAAACAGTCTGCAGCAATAATATTTACCCCCTCCTGCCGAGCTTTTCTCAGAACAGCCGCAAAGGCAGGGTCGTGGTCTTCGTTAGGGGTGAAATACAGCACATTTTTCATCTGCACTACAAATATTATATAGGCTTCATAGCCGTCTTTTATGCATTCGATAAGCTCTGCAACATGTCTTGCGCCTCTCTCTGTGGGGGCATCAGGGAAGGACACAATGTTATCATTTTCCAAGGTTACTCCCTTAACCTCGATGAAGGCTTTTTTATCTTCATATTCACAGTAAAAATCAAATCGCGATGAGCCGTATCTGCTTTCGGGCTTAAGAAGCTTAATATCCTTAAACAGACCGCCCTTTCTCAGCCACTCTCCCACCGCTTTATTAGGTGCCTGAGAGTCCATATTTACCATTCTTTCGCCTTTTCTCACACTGACAAGAGAGTATCTGTATTTTCTGTTTGGGTTTTCGCTGTCCTCGAGCCACACATCAGCTCCGGGTCTGAGAAGCTCTCTGCATCTGCCTGTGTTTTTCACATGGCAAAAAATCTCCTCACCGCCTAGGCTGACCTTGGCAACAAACCGATTGGGGCGCTCTATGAATGTTGCATTTACCGTCTTATTATATTTCATATTTTTACCTCTTATATACAAATGAGCCGGTATTCGCCGACTCATTAATTTTAGTTTATATTTACGTGTCTGTCAAGAAGATATACTCAATGAGCAAAAATGCTTTCGGCTATTCTTACGCCCTCCATAGCATCCTTGGCATAATAGTCAGCACCTATCATATCTGCATACTCCTTAGTCAGCACTGCACCGCCGACCATCGTTTTCACTTCGGGACAATCCTTCTTTAAAAGAGCAACTGTTTCAGCCATAGCTTCGGTTGTCGTTGTCATAAGAGCGCTGAGGCCCACGAGCTTCACGCCATTTTCTTTAGCTGAAGCAACCACCTTTTCAGGCTCAACATCCTTACCTAAGTCTATTACATCATAGCCGTAATTTTCAAGCAGTACCTTTACTATGTTCTTTCCTATATCGTGGATGTCACCCTTTACGGTTGCAACTATAATCCTGCCCTTGCTTTCACCTGCAGCTGAGCCCATAGACTCTTTTACCGCGTCAAAAGCTTTCGACGCCGCCTCTGCCGCCATAAGAAGCTGAGGCAGATACATTGTCTTTTTCTCAAAGCATTTGCCCACCTCATCCAGTGCAGGCACAATCTCTTGATTTATAACATCAAGAGGAGCCTTATCTTTAAGAAGCTCTTTCGCAAAGGTATACGCTTCGTTTTTAACGCCCTTTATAATAGCTCGCTGAAATGTACTTCCATATTCTGCGCTTGCCTTTACGGCAGAGTCCGCAATAACACTCTCGGTTTTTACATTTGAAGCAAAATTAATATAATTCATACAACCCTTATCCATTCCGAGAAGAGCCATATAGGTGTAGTAGCTCTGCATCATAGAAACAGAGTAGGGGTTCATAATAGCACAGTCAAGGCCCATATTAAATGCAAGGGACATAAATATACTGTTCACCTCGTCGCGTCTTGGCAGACCGAAGGAAATATTTGACACGCCGAGACTCGTCTTTACGCCAAGCTTTTCTTTTATGAGACTTACACTTTCGAGGGTAATTTTACCGCTGTTGTCGTCAGAAGACACTGTCATTGCAAGGGGGTCAACGATAATTTCTTTTTTGCCTATGCCGTATTTCTCGCACTCTTTAACAATCTTTTCAGCTATAGCATATCTGCCCTCCGCCGTATCGGGAATGCCGTTTTCGTCGATAGTCAGTGCAATAACACAACCGCCGTATTTTTTCACCAGAGGCAATATTGCATCCATACTCTCCTGCTTGCCGTTGACGGAATTCACAAGGGGCTTACCGTTATAAATTCTCATTGCCCTTTCAAGCGACGACGCCTTTACGCTATCAAGCTGCAAGGGTAAATCAAGCACACTCTGCAATTCTTTGACAGCAGTAGTGAGCATTTCGTCTTCATCTATTTCTGGCAGACCTACATTCACATCGAGAATCTGCACACCTTTTTCCTGCTGAGAGATGCCCTCGTTGAGAATATAACCTATATTTTTATCGCGAAGAGCCTGTTTGAATTTAGGCTTACCCGTAGGGTTGATTCTCTCACCTATGAGTGTCGGTACTCTGCCGATTTCCACAGCATGAGTATAAGAAGACACCATAGTGATATTTTTATCAGCAGGTGACTCATAGGGAATATTCCTTGTCTTTTCCACTGTCATTTTTATATATTCTGGGGTTGTACCGCAGCAACCGCCAAGGATAGAAACACCCATAAGAGCAATTTCTCTCATAATATCCGAAAACTCATCGGCAGACACATCAAAGACAGTCTTGCCGTTTTCAGTTCTGGGCATACCCGCATTAGGACTTACAACTACGGGGATTGAAGCATACTTCACATAATCCTTGGCAACCTCAAGCATCTGCTTGGGGCCGAGTGAACAGTTCATACCTACAGCATCCACGCCAAGACCCTCGAGCATAGCAATCATCGCCATCGGGTCGGCACCTGTCATAAGCTTTTTGTTTTCATCGAAAACGTTGCTGACAATTATTGGCAGGTTTGTATTTTCCTTGCAGGCAAGAACAGCCGCCTTGGTTTCGTAGCTGTCATTCATTGTTTCGACGATAACAAGGTCAGCACCATATTTTTCACCGAGGACTGCCGTCTGTCTGAACACATCCACTGCATCTTCAAATTTCATATCACCCAAGGGCTCGAGCATTTTGCCTAGAGGGCCCATATCAAGAGCAACAAAGCATCTGTTTTTATCGCCGTCAAATTCAGCAATAGCATTCTTTGCATTAACCATAGCCGAAGAAATAATCTCTTCAAGATTATCAAACTTAAGGCAATTTGCCCCGAATGTGTTTGAGGTGATTATATTACTGCCTGCATTGAGATAGCTCAGGTGTATATCTTTGATTATCTCAGGGTGGGTTATATTCCACAGTTCGGGAAGCTCCCCTGCTTTAAGTCCCTTTACCTGCAGAAGCGTACCCATACCGCCGTCATAATATAAGC
>JAGBSR010000147.1 GCA_017631745.1 Clostridia bacterium
TCATTGTGAGCAACCTCCTGAATAAAAATATTTCGGGCGGTTCTGTGCAAAAAAATAAGAACCCGCATAAACGGATTCTGTCAAAATTCAGTATAACCCCCGAAAAAATCCGAGAGATTGCCAAATTTACAACCCATAACAAATAGAACGAATTTCGTTCTATGACAGACTCCACCACTTATTTGGATTGCTTGGCTATTATAGCTCACCCAAAGTTAAATGTCAACATAAACTGACAAAAAACTTGATTTTATTTTTCACCTATGGTAGTTTATTTATATAGTAAAAAAGGAGTGAATTATGAACACATTTCAAAAAATATACGAGCAGGTAAAAAAGATACCAAAAGGCAAGGTTGCAACCTACGGTCAGAGTGCTCTTATGGCAGGCAACCCCCGTTGGTCACAGATTGTGGGGTACGCACTGCACTCTAACCCTGAACCGGGCGTTATCCCCTGCCACAGAGTTGTGACAAAAGACGGCAAGCTGTCAAAAGCCTTTGCCTTCGGCGGTGAAAATGTGCAGAGAGATATGCTCATAAGTGAGGGGGTTATCTTTCTTAATGAGAATACTGTCGACCTTGAAAATTGCCGTTACAATCCCTGATGGATTTCTCTTGTCTTATTGCACAAAACCTTATTGTTACATTTGTCAACTTTGTATATGTTTATACTTGTGTTTTTCACTCGCAAGTGATAAAATATCTAAGGTTTGTCAATATGACAAAATATGTATATTAAAATATTCAGGAGGCAATTATCATGAGTTTATTCGGCGGAATTATTTCCATCAGTAACATTTCAACTCTGCTCTTCGTTGTTTTTGCTGTTTTAGTCGGTGGTTACGCTCTCGGCAGAATCACAGTTAAGGGCATTTCACTCGGCGATGCAGGCGTTTTCATCATCGCACTTTTAGCAGGCGCACTTTGTTTCCACGTTGATCCCGAAGGCGCACTTCTTTTCAGCGGCTCATCAAAGCCCTTTGACTTCACAAGCGGTCTTACACTCATCGAAAGCTTCGGCCTTGTTCTTTTCGTAACCTCAGTAGGTTTCATCGCAGGTCCCAAGTTCTTCGGCAACTTCAAAAGAAACTTCAAATCATACGTTTTACTCGGTCTCATCATCATCTGTGCAGGCGGCCTTGCTGCTGCAGGCTGTATCGGTCTCGGTGAAGTAATCGGTTACGGCGGTGCAATTGAAGATCAGGACGGCTTCGTTGCTATGATCGTTGGTCTTCTTTCAGGCTCACTCACATCAACACCTGCTTTCTCAGCTGCTAAGGCAACTGTAGATGCTCAGTATCAGGCACTTGTATCAGTTGGTCACGGTATCGCTTATATCTTCGGCGTTATCGGTGTTGTACTTTTCGTACAGATTATCCCCAAACTCACAAAGGCTGATATGGATGCAGAACGCGCTAAGCTCGTTGTTAAAGAAGACGGCGAAAAGAAAGCCTTCACAGGCAAGCTCTTCGAAATCGATCATATGGGTATCGCAGCATTCTCACTTGCAGCTATTCTCGGTACCATCATCGGTCAGATTAAGATTCCTCTTTCAAGCGCAGGTCTCAGCGGTACATGCTTCTCACTCACAACAACAGGCGGTTGCCTTCTTGTAAGCCTTATCCTTGGCCATTTCTCACGCATCGGCAAGGTAAACATTATGCCTGCTCAGAGCACACTCAAGCTCTTCCGTGAGCTCGGTCTTGTTCTCTTCCTTGTTGGTGCAGGTATCCCCGGCGGTGCAGAATTCGTTGAAAACTTCGACATTATGTACTTCGTATACGGTATCATTATGACAATAGTACCCCTTATCATCGGTTACCTTTTCGCTAAGTATGTTCTTAAGCTCAGCCTTCTCAACAACCTCGGTTCAATCACAGGCGGTATGACATCAACTCCTGCTCTCGGCACTCTTATCGGTGTGGCTAAGACAGAGGACGTTGCTTCAGCTTACGCTGCAACATATCCCATCGCTCTTATCGCTGTTGTACTCATTTCACAGCTCCTGATTATCGTATTCTAAGATAGATTAAACATAAAAATTACAGCCACTCATTCGAGTGGCTGTTTTTATTTTATATTGACTTTTAGTGACAATCGTGTTCACCGCAGGTGTGTCCCTCGCCGTGCTCGTGGTCGTGGTGGTCGCATTTTGCATCGGGGTTGTAGTCGAGCTTTCCACAGACATAGGCAACTACCGCCTGATCGGCACTGCCCTGCACACCGCCATAGAACTTAATACCTGCCTGAGTCAGTGCATTCTGTGCTCCGCCGCCGATACCTCCGCAGATAAGCACCTCAACGCCCTGCTCTTTAAGAAAGCCTGCAAGTGCTCCGTGGCCGCTGCCGTTGGTGTCAACTATCTTAAAGGACACTACTCTGTTATCCTGAATGTCATAAATTTTAAACTTTTCCGTATGGCCGAAATGCTGAAACACCTGTCCGTTTTCATATGTTACTGCAATAATCATTTTATCATCTCCTTATATTTATTGTAGTACTTCTTATCCGTTAAGTCAAGGCGTAAAGAGAAAATACAGGGGCTCCATTGCTGAAGCTTTGCTTCAGCGAGCGGACACCGCAGCTGTCCGCTCAAAATCGCTTCGCGATTTTATGGAGCCGCCTCCCACCTCTTGATGATACTAAAAGAGGGATGCCAATCTGACATCCCTTAAAATATTATTTTTCCACTCGCCGCGGGTCATTCTTTTTCCTATTGCGGTTAATCCTTCCACCGCTAACGTGGTCACCCTTCCCTTTCAGGGACGGCAAGACGAATCAAAAACGCGCTGTTAGTCAAGCACCCACATTTTCACAACTGCCAACATCTCTCGCATATAGTTCATCGGTATCGTGTACCAGATTATGTCCGTACCGAGATGCGAAACTTCAACAAAGCCCTCGTCTTTTGCATAAGATGCCGCACGGTAAACATGATAAGCATTGGTCACGAACACCACAGAAGACAGGCTCATTCCTTCTTTTTCCATTATTTCACGGGAATATCTGAAGTTGGTAATTGTAGATACCGACCTGTCTTCCATTATTATTTTCTCATCGGGTATACCCTTTTCCACAAGATACCGCTTCATTGCAAGCGCCTCGCTGATATCCTCCTGAGGTCCCTGTCCGCCTGAAACGATTATCATTGCTTCAGGGTTCTTCTCGTGGTACTCTGCCGCCTTATTGAGCCTTTTTGCAAGACCCACGCTGACTCTTTCTCCTCTGATGCCACAGCCTAAAACTATAACCGTCTGCTCAGTGTAATCGGCAGTGTCCCGACCGCCGTAAATAGCAAGAAACGAACCGAAAGAAAGAATTGCTATAAGACCGAAAGCAAGCACTGCAGTGATTATCTTTTTGCAGGGAAGTTTATCAAAAAACAAGCCATAAACCAGAAGAACCAATCCAAGACCTGCCACGGGAATTATACCGATATTGAGATTTGAAATAATAAGCAACAGCGCTGCATTGGCAAGAAGAAGTCCGCCTGCGACAATGCTGAGAATTTTAACTACCTTTTTCATATCAGCACCTCCTGATTTTCTGCTATAAGTTTAACATCGCTCTGCCTCAAAATCAAGAGTGCAGAGCGATACTTAAGAAAATTGTAAGGATTTATCAGGGAAGTCTGTAGCCTGCCTCACGGTAGATTCTATACCAGTCCTCGCGTGAGATAGTCACATCGGCAGCTTCAGCCACAGACTTGATTCTGTCGTGGTTGGTACTGCCCACAATAGGCTGCATCTTTTCAGGCAATCTCAGAAGCCATGCAATAGCCATACCTGTAGCAGTTGTGCCGTATTTTTCAGCAAGCTCATCGATAACCTTATTGAGGCTTTTATATTTTTTGTTGTCAACAAAGTTGCCTGCAATAAAGCCATACTGCAAAGGCGACCAGGGCTGAATAGTGATACCCTTAAGTCTGCAGTAATCGCGAAGATAGCCGTCGTAATTAACACCGTCTTCACAAGGCAGATTGACATTTGCACCGCTTGCGAGCATATTTGCATTGGTAATGCTCAGCTGCATCTGATTTATAGAAAGCTTCTGTTTCATTTCTCTTTGCAAAAGCTCAATCTGCAACGGGCTGTGGTTAGATACGCCGAAAGCCTTCACCTTACCCTTTGCTTCAAGCTCATCAAAAGCCTCTGCAACCTCAGCGGGCTCCATAAGAAGATCAGGTCTGTGAAGAAGAAGCACATCGACATAGTCTACACCAAGTCTCTTAAGTGAGCCGTCAACAGCTGAAATTATATGCTCCTTTGAGAAATCGTACATACTGCCGGGCACGATTGAGCATTTTGTCTGGATATAGATTTTATCTCTGAGGGTATGATTTCTCTTAAGGGCTGCGCCGAAAACCTCTTCGCACTTGCCTCTGCCGTAAATATCAGCGTGGTCAAAGTAGTTGATACCGAGTTCAACTGCATTACCCAGATAAAAATCCATTTCCTTGTCGGTTTTGTCGCTGATTCTCATACAGCCCAGAGCCACCTGAGAAACCGCATCTTTGTCGGAAAAAGTCTTGATGTATTTCATTATTGTATCTCCTTTTGTCTGATTTAATTTGATTATAGCATTATATCTTAATAATTGCAATTGTATTTTCTAGTATATTGCTTTTAGCAAAACCGAGGTATATAATAAAATTATAAAAAATTCCGCAAAACTTGTAACAAAAGAGAGCTTTTCAGCATTAACATACAGAACGAAGGGAAAGGAGATGAGAAAATGCAGTCCATGGATGACATATATCAAAGCTATGCCCTTACGGTCTATAAATATCTTCTTAGCCTATGCAGAAACGATGACCTTGCCGAAGAGCTGACGCAGGAAACCTTTTATCAGGCGATTAAAAGCATCAACCGCTTTGACGGAAGCTGTCACATATCTACCTGGCTATGTGCAATAGCTAAAAATCAGTTTTTGGCGTACCAACGAAAGCACCCGAACACTGCCGAGATTGAGACTTACGATGCTGTATCGCCGTCGGCAGAAGATGATGCAGTAGCTTATGAAAACCGAGTGGAACTCCTGAGAAAACTGCATTTATGCCCCGAGCCTTACCGAGAGATTCTGTATCTGAGGATTTTCGGTAATCTGTCTTTCAAAGAGATAGGTGACATCTTAGGCAAGACGGAAAACTGGGCAAGAGTTACATTTTACAGAGGCAAAGAAAAGCTGAGAAAGGAGCTTGAAGAGATATGAAAAACAATCTTACTTGCGAAATAGTTGAAGATTTAATGCCATCATACATAGACTCACTTACAAGCGAAGTGACCAACAAGGCTGTGAGAGAGCATCTGTCACAGTGTGAGATGTGCAAAGCTAAGCTTGATAATATGAAAGAGCCTTGCAGTGAGGATAAAATAGAGCACGAAAAGAAAGAGATAGACTTTCTTAAGAAGAACAGAAGAAAGAACATAAGAACAAAGCTGATAAGTCTGCTTGCAGTCGTGCTTGTGGTGGCGGTTGCCGATTGTACCCTGCCGTACCTCGGGA
>JAGBSR010000148.1 GCA_017631745.1 Clostridia bacterium
AAGCTCACCCATGCCCTCTATGACTTTGACTTCAATGGGGTCTATCATATCAGCTCCGCCCATAACAAGGTTTTCCATTGCGGTCTGCGAGCCCGAGTTCTTTTCGCGCTGAAAGGCTTTTCTCTTTTCGTTTTTACCGCCTACTTCTTTCCAGTTAGTGATTTCACCAGTGTAGATTTTTTTTATCTGATCAACTGTGAGACTTTCAACTGGATTATCTTTATGGGTGATGAAAACAAAGGCATCGTAGCAAACGGGAGTTTTTTTTAGGGTTATACCAAGTGCTTCAGCCTGAGCTATTTCTTCGTCAGATGGCTCGGTAGCTATAACAAGGTCAACTCCACGTAAATCAATATTAACACCGAAGTCGTGGTAAACATAGTATTCTGTTTGGTTCATCGGGTACATCAGATTTTCGTAAGCATAGTGAGTGGTTGAAAATATTACAAATTCATTTGCAGTGCTGTCCTTAAAGTTTAAATGCTGTCTTGCAAATTCTACTGCCATAGGTACGCAGACAGTCGAGCCGTCAATATAAGGGTATGTGCCTTTATCGCAGTGCTTGCTTTCATAACCGTATTCATCTGTAGTTGAGGTGATTTCTCCGAGCTTAAAGGGGGTATCGGCGACTATCTGTTGCCACTCATCGCCACGCGCAACATTCTGATTGATTGAGCCCCAGGAGCCTGTTCTGTCTGCGGTGCCTGTGTCCATATTTACGATAAGTTTTACTACCTCATCTTCAAATACAAAGCCTCCGACAACAGAGCCGATGCCTATAAGGGCAATGAATAAGCCTGTAATACTCTGTTTAACCTTGCCGAGACAAGCAAAGTCAAAGATACTGTAAAAGCATCTGACGGCAAAGGTTATTAATGCAAGAAGCACAAATGTATAATGTTCACCGTAAAAGAGAGCTGCGGCTGAATGAGGATAGCAGGCAAAAAATATGAAAGTTAGCACCACTGTCAGGGCAGGAGAGATAAGAGTAATGAAAGGCTTAAGGTCAGTGAGCTTTCTCAACAGTAAGTCAGCAACAACGGGAATAAGCAAAGGCGCAAAGCACAGAAGCTCGGGCACATCGTAGCTGAAGCCGACGGTGCCGATTGAAAATCCACCTTCAGCCAGAAGCAAAACGCCGAAGATACCGACACCGTGAAGAAGAGTCATAAGAATGATGATGAGTATGGTTTGTGGCGTTGATAGATTTTTCTTATTCATAGGATTTCTCCTTTCGTCTTTTGTAATTTCATTATAGCAACCGAAAACTAAGTTAGCAATACTTAAAGTCGATACTTAAGAAAATCGTAAGGAATAGAAAAAGCAGAGTACATTTTTTACACTCTGCTTATCTTTTTTTATTTGCGAGACACTGTCCATCCCTCTTGCGGTTTCCAAAATTGCTTGTCGGCTTGGAGCGCCGAGCAATGTTGTCCGCTGCGCCATCCTCACCGCACTGCATCCGCCACTGGCGGCGTTTCGGTGACGATGCCCTGCAAACTTTTTAAAAGTTTGACAAAACTTTGCTTATATTATATTTTCAAACATTTCTACAAGCTCTCTTGCAACTGCAATTGTATCTTCACCCTTACGAGGAGTACCTTTATAAGAATAAGTGAAGCTATACTCAAAGTCACGAAGCTTCTGCTGAAACTCTGTAGTCTCGTAGTCGTTTCTTTCGTTGTGGTGGAATTCAGTATCTGAAATATGGCTGATATCTTCACCGAAGGAAGCACGAAGCTCATTGAAGAACATCTGCCAACGGGGGAGATAATAGTCTTTCACAAGACCTGCCCATTCTTTCCAGGCATAGTCGAAAAGCTCGTTGTTGACATAAGGACCCCAGATAGTAATAAGTGCAACTTCATTCTGTCTGAAAAGCTCTCTGTGCTCGTTACAGCAAGCGTTGTCCATAGCCTCTTTGATGTGAGTGTCAAAGCTCAGCTCGTCTCTTGTGGCAAGTATTCTGTCGTGGGACAACAGTATCTTCTCAAAGAGGGAACAGTTATCTTCAAATGCAACCTTGTCGTGGTAGCGGAAGCTTTCCATAATGGCAAAGTACACCTCTTTAGCCTTGTTGGAAAGAACCTGTCTTAATATGTCGCAGACATCGAAAGCATACCCGTCAGTAGTTGCGTTTTCAGCCTTAAGAAGCTCTGTCACAGCACTGAAAAGCACCTTGTTGTCATATCTGAGCTCAACCTTATCATTGGGAGCTGTGTGATAGTGAGTGGTGGAGGGTCTTGCAGCAACAATTGAGCTTGTCTCTCTGCCAATGCACCTGGGATTATAACAGCTGTCTCTGAGGGCAAAAACAGCATTTTTAAGACATTGCTCTTCACTGCCGTAGCGTCTTTCAGCATAGTCCCTAAGCCACTCGTCAAGGTCAACAGCCTTTTCCTGAGTGATAGTGTGGAAAGCAAGGTCGTAGTAAAGGGGGTTCTGGAAGAAGCCTTCCATAAACAGACCTGTGCCCACCTCTGAGGGGTACTTCTCTTTTCTTACGGCATACTGATTTTCAGCTAACAATTCAGCTGAGCCGTGGAGTGAGTTTCTGTCGCCGAAATTGTGAAGAGTACCGCAGACAAAGCTGTAGCCCCAGAAGCCTTTGTGAAGCTCGCTCTTGCTGCCGTCAAGGTCGAGAATGAGGAGCTTATCTTTGTCGACGGCTTTAACTATCTCTTCGCGCAGTGACCAGGCCTGCATAACCCAGACTGCATCTTTGTCAAAGTCGCTGTACATTTTTGATACAGTCTTACCTACATTGGCAAGGTAGACGCCACCGTCTGTGGGAGGCTCGTTTTCGTGGAAGGGGTCACAGGCGTAGTAGTGGTATGCGCCGAAGAACTTTTTTTGTTTTTCGAGAAGTGCTCTGCCGAAAACAGCGAAGTTTTTATCGAGGGGGTCGAACTGACAGGTGCCGGGGAAACCACACCAGGTGGGCAATTGTTGGAAATCCGAGTCAGGGAAAACTTCTTTAAGGAAAGCGGGAATATGACCTGCGAAGCCCTGCTGAATGGGAGTCATACCAAGCTCAATCTGACGGTCGATGATTTTTCTGCCCAGTTCAAGGCGCTTATCGATATATTTTCTGTCGGGGATATGCATAAAGGAGTCGAGGTTTGTCATCATCTGCCAGGCGTAATATGAGGGGCCCGCGATAAATGAAAGAGCCTTTTCCTCGCTGATGCCGAAATCCAGTAGAGTATAGAAAACAGTAGCCTCGTTGCCGATAACACTAAGGGGCATATTGATGCCGTTCATAGCCATAAAGTCGATTTCTTTTTCCCATTTGTCCCACTGCCACGCGCGCATAGA
>JAGBSR010000149.1 GCA_017631745.1 Clostridia bacterium
AGATGTATCGAAAATGAAATACTGATGTATCTTCGAAAAACTGCCTCGAGAAAAAATGAGATGTCTATTGACGAGCCGCTCAATGTGGATTGGGACGGCAATGAGCTGCTTCTGAGCGATGTTCTCGGCAGTGACAGCGACAGTGTCAACCGCAATATCGAGCAGCAGGATGAAAAAAGAAGAATACTCTGTCTTGTGCAGAATTTATCTGAGCGCGAGAGAAAAATAATGACTATGCGCTTCGGACTCTTCGGCTCTAAGGAGTATACACAAAAACAGGTGGCGGATATGATGGGCATATCCCAAAGCTATATTTCGCGCCTTGAAAAAAGAATAGTGCAAAAGCTCAAAAGAGAAATTGAAAAAGCATAATACTTTTTATATTATTCAGCATGATACTCAAGGGGACACGCACTGCGTGTCCCCTTTGGGTTTTAGTGAGTGCAACCGGGGAAGTGCCGGTGGCTCAGGCACAGAACGCCCATAGGGCGTTCTGTGGGGGCGGCTGCGCCGCCCTGCCAGAAGCCCCGAGGGGCTTACGGCCCTGAGCCACCGCCTCACCTTTACCGCCAACTCAAAAATATATAATAAAAATCTTGTTAAAATAAATATACTGTGATATAATAATATGAAAACTTATATTCAGGGGGGAGTAAAGTGAATCTTACAGCTCAGCAGCTTCAGCAGTTAAAAGAGCGTGAAAGAGATATGCTGAAAGCTTTTGTTGATATCTGCAATAAGCACGGCATAAAATATTTTGTTCAGGGCGGTACTCTTCTCGGCACAGTCAGACACAGCGGCTTCATCCCTTGGGATGACGATATAGATGTGAGCCTTCACAGAGAGGACTATGAAAAATTTCTCGCTGTGGCTGAAAAAGAGCTTCCCGAATATTATTTTCTGCAGACAAAAGATACAGACCCCGAATATCCCAACAATTTTGCGAAAATCCGTGACTGCAGAACAACCTTTGTTGAAACAAGTGCAAAAAATCTGAAGATTAATCACGGCGCATATATTGATATTTTCCCTCTTGATAATTATCCCGAAGGCAAAAAAGCCAAGGCTTATGAGCTTAAAAAGAAACTTCTCACATGGCGAATAAATAGAGCTTTTTATCTGCCTGATATGAGCTTTATTTCAAAGATAGTGACTATAATCACAATGATACTTTTCCCAACGCTCAGGGGTGCGATAAATAAAAGAGAAAAGCTTTATAAATCAGTCCCGAAGGGCGACAGAGTAGTCAATAACTCAGGTGCATGGCTCGATAAAGAAATAATTCCCCGTCAATGGGTGCAAAATACTGTTGAAATGGAATTCGAGGGTATTCGGGTCAATGTTTCCGATAAATACGATGAGTGGCTTACATATGTTTACGGCGATTATATGAGTCTTCCTCCCGAAAATGAGAGGGTAGGCCACCACTATGTCGACATTTTTGATATGAATAAACCTTACACTGAATATATAAAATGAGGTGCGATAATATGAATACTTTTACAGGTAAAACCTTACTTATCACAGGCGGTACCGGCTCCTTCGGCAACGCTGTGCTTAAGAAATTCCTCACAACGGACATCGGTGAAATCCGCATTTTCTCACGAGATGAGAAAAAACAGGACGATATGCGCCACGAGTATCAGGCGGCATATCCTGAATATGCAAATAAGCTTAAGTTTTATATCGGTGATGTAAGAGATATCGCATCAGTGCGCAATGCTATGCACGGTGTTGACTATATTTTCCACGCTGCAGCTTTAAAGCAGGTACCCTCCTGCGAATTCTTCCCTATGGAGGCTGTGCGAACAAATGTTATCGGTACTGACAATGTGCTTACGGCTGCTATCGAAGCAGGTGTAAAGGTTATCATCGGTCTTTCCACCGATAAGGCCGCTTATCCTGTTAATGCTATGGGTACCTCCAAGGCTATGATGGAAAAGGTAATCGTTGCAAAATCCCGCACCGTATCACCCGATAAGACAAAAATCTGCTGTACAAGATACGGCAATGTTATGTGTTCAAGAGGCTCTGTTATTCCACTCTGGATTGAGCAGATTAAAAACGGCAAGCCCATCACAGTTACCGAGCCTAAGATGACACGCTTCATTATGGCTCTCGAAGAGGCTGTTGACCTTGTACTCTTTGCCTTTAAGCATGGCGTATCAGGTGATATTCTCGTGCAGAAGGCGCCTGCCTGCACAATCGAAACTCTTGCTCAGGCGGTGAAAGAGCTTTTTGGCAGCAAGGATGAAATCAAGGTTATCGGTATCCGTCACGGTGAAAAGATGTATGAGACTCTGCTTACCAACGAGGAATGTGCAAAGGCTGACGATATGGGTAACTTCTACCGCGTACCTTCAGACAAGCGCGACCTCAACTACGACAAATATTTCTCCGACGGCGACACCGAGAGAAATGTTCTGACTGAATTCAACTCCAACAATACTGAAATCCTCGATGTAGAGCAGGTGAAAGAGAAGCTTCTTTCTCTCGAATACATCCGTCAGGAACTTGAAAATTGGGAGAATAAATAAATGAAAATTCTTGTTCTGGGTGCAAATGGCTTTGTTGGTAAAAACTTAGTCTCGGCCCTTGAAAACGTAAAAAACGGCAAAGACCGACGCTTTCCCGAGCTTATCATAGATGAGATAATGACCTATGATATCGACTGTGATGAGAGTACACTGCCGAAATATTTAGCTTCTGCTGATTTCATTTTCAACTTTGCAGGTGTTAACCGACCCAAAGACGAAAGAGAATTTATGGCAGGCAACTGCGACTTTTTAAACGAAGTTCTCGATACTCTCAGAAAATGCTCAAATAACTGCCCCGTAGTTCTTTCAAGCTCAATTCAGGCGTCTCTTGAGGGCAGATTTGCAGGCAGTGCCTATGGTTTTAGCAAAAAAGCAGGGGAGGACGAGCTGATAAAATACAGCGAAGATACCTCTGCTAAGGTTATGATTTACCGTTTTCCGAATATCTTCGGCAAGTGGGCAAGACCAAACTATAACAGTGCAGTTGCAACCTTCTGCAACAATATTGCAAACGATTTGCCGATTACTGTCAACGACGAAAACACCGAGCTCGAGCTTTTATATATCGACGACCTTGTGGAAGAGATGCTTCTTTGCCTTATGGGTCAGGAACACAGAGTTACAAAGTTCAGCCGTTTCTGTGCTGTGCCCGTAACTCATAAGGTGACCTTAGGCGAGATTGTAAGACTTCTCGAGTCTTTTAAGGTTTTCCCCGAAACACTTATGATGCCGTCGATACCTCACGGCTCATTTGCTTATAAGCTTTATTCGACCTACCTTTCATATCTCCCGAAAGATAAAGCTATCCACGGCTACGATACAAAAAGCGATTCCCGCGGATCCTTTACAGAGATTATGAAAAGCATTGATAAGGGTCAGTTCAGTGTCAATGTGTCACTGCCTCTTGAAACAAAGGGCAACCATTGGCATCACAGCAAATGGGAAATCTTTCTTGTTGTTTCAGGTAAGGCACTGATTAAAATGAGAAAAATCAGCTCTGATGAAACGGCAGAGTACACAGTAAGCGGTGAAAAACTGCAGGCGGTATATATGCTTCCGGGCTATACACACAGCATAACAAATCTCTCAGATAGTGAAAATCTCGTAACTCTTATGTGGGCAAACGAGCCCTTTAATCCCGATAGACCCGATACATATTTTGAAGAAGTATAAGGTGATACAATGGAAATCAAACTTGACTACTGCGATATCGAATTCAAAAACAACGGCAGACTTAAGCTTCTGATTATCGTGGGTACACGCCCCGAAATCATCAGACTTTCAGCCGTAATCAAAAAGTGCCGTAAATATTTTGACTGCATTCTCGCGCATACAGGTCAGAATTACGACTATAATCTCAACGGCATATTCTTCCGCGACCTTAGTCTCGACGAGCCTGAGGTTTATATGAATGCTGTCGGCGACGACCTTGGTGCAACTGTGGGTAATATTATCAACTGCTCATATAAGCTGATGAATGAAATTAAGCCCGATGCACTTCTTATCTTAGGCGACACAAACTCATGTCTTAGTGCTATTGCGGCAAAGAGACTTCATATTCCTATTTTCCATATGGAAGCAGGCAACCGCTGTAAGGATGAGTGTCTGCCTGAAGAGACTAACCGCAGAATAGTTGACATTATCTCAGATGTCAATATGGCATATTCCGAGCACGCAAGACGCTATCTTCACGAGTGCGGTCTGCCTAAAGAGAGAACCTATGTCACAGGCTCACCTATGGCAGAGGTGTTAAGAGCAAACCTTGACAGCATCGAAAAGTCAGATATTCTTTCAAAGCTCGGTCTTAAAGCTAAAAACTACATTCTTCTTTCTGCCCACAGAGAGGAGAATATCGACAACGATAAAAACTTCTTATCCCTTTTCACCGCCATCAACAAAATGGCCGAAAAGTATGATATGCCAATTCTTTACTCCTGTCACCCGAGAAGCAAGAAGCGCCTTGAAAACAGCGGTTTCGAGCTTGACAGCAGAGTAATTCAGCACGAGCCTTTAGGCTTCCACGACTATAACTGTCTGCAGATGAATGCTTACTGTGTTGTTTCTGACAGCGGCACTCTTCCCGAGGAATCAAGCTACTTCACCTCAATCGGCAAGAGCTTTCCTGCGGTCTGCATCAGAACATCAACGGAGCGCCCCGAGGCTCTCGATAAGGCGTGCTTCATTCTCGCAGGCATAGACAAAGACAATCTTCTTCGCAGTGTGGACACTGCCGTGACAATGAACGATTGCGGTGATACGGGCATTCCCGTTGGTGATTATACCGACGAAAATGTTTCCACCAAGGTAGTGAAAATCATCGAAAGCTACACAGGTATCATCGATAAATTTGTCTGGAGAAAAGGCTGATATTATGATTTCTCAAAGAAAAAATCTTGATGCGGCAGATGTGCTGAAGTTTGTGCTGTCGATACTGATAGTCTCAACTCATACATCGCTTTTTGAGGGATACATTACACCTCTTGTGCGTCTTGCGGTGCCTGCTTTCTTTATGATTTCGGGCTACTTCTTTTTCAGCAAGACAAACAGCTGTCAGAGTAAAACACAGCAAAGAGCTTACCTTAAAAAGAGTGTAAAGCACAACCTTAAGCTATATCTCTTCTGGTTTATAGTACTGCTGCCGCTTACTCTTTATATAAGAAAATATCACACAATGGGCCTTGCGGGCGGTGTCGGACATCTCGTGCGCGACTTCCTTTTCGGTTCAACTTTCCAGAGCTCCTGGTACATAATAGCCCTGATAACAGGCTTTGCCATTGTGCTGTTTTTATCGGATAAGCTGCCATATTCGGTGCTTATAATAATCGGCGTAATCCTCTATATACCGTCATTGCTTTCATCTAATTACGAGTTTCTGCTTGAATATTCCGACACCCTGAGAAAAATAGGGGAGAGCCTTTCGGCAGTATTTCTTCTTCCCTGTCGTAACTTTTCTGTCGGCATACTTTACATTTCTATGGGCAAATATCTTGCCGAAAAAAATTACGAGGGCAAGACGAAGAAATACACCGTTACATTCCTTCTTGCTTTTGCAGCTTTGGTTGCCGAATACCTTGCCCTTAAATTCAGCGGTGTGAAAATTATCAACACTGACTGCTATATTGCATTACCCTTTGCGGCATATTATTTGTGTAAGGTATTTTTGACTCTTGACATTAAATGCAAATGTGCTATAATACTCAGAAAAATCAGCACTGTTTCCTATTGTGCGCATATGGCGGTATTTATGGTAGTGGGCAAGCTCTTCAAAATTTTTGAGATACCCGATTGGCAGAATGTTCTGCATTTTGTTCTTACCCTTTTACTGACCCATATTTTATCGCTTGTGCTTATTAAATTAACAGAATATAAGGTCTTCAGATTTCTGAAGTACTCACATTAAAGAGGTTAATTATGAAAAAGATTGTTAAAAAGGTAATTATAGTTGTTCTTATAGTTTCCCTTGTAGGATTAGGTGTTTTAACCAAGCAGGTGTATGACAGAGTTTTCAGCACTATCGGCAGAATCGACCACGAGGGTATTGTTACCATCAATCCCGAAGATGAAGATTTTGAAATTGCAGTTACTGATGAAACGGCTGATCAGGAGCTTGCAGAAAAAATTGAAAACTATCTTTTCCCCACAGTTGAGCCTATTGATCACAGCCCTCTTATTAATATTCTCATTGTGGGTCAGGATCAGAAGCCCGAGGATAATACAAGACAAAGAAGCGATGTTATGATGCTTTGCTCATATAACAAAGAAACCAACGAGGTTCATGTCACATCATTCCTTCGTGACCTTTATGTCAAGCTTCCCGGCGGTTACTCCCACAACAAGCTCAATGCAGCTTACCATTTCGGCGGCTTTAAGCTTTTATATCAGACTATGCTTGATAACTTCGGCGTTAAGATTGACGGCGGTATTGAGATTGACTTCAACGGCTTTGTAGAGATTGTTGATCTGCTTGGCGGTGTTGATATGTATCTCACAGCCGAAGAGGCTCCCTATGTCAGCACAAATTCTACCGAGGGTATCAATCATCTCAACGGCAGAAAAGCTCTCAATTATGCCCGTACAAGAAAAACTGACGACGACTTCGGCAGAACAGAGAGACAGAGAAAGGTGCTCGTTGCACTCTTTGAAAAGGTAAGACACGCTGATCTTGAAACTGTGAATGAAATTATTGATAAAGTGCTTACAATGGTTAAGACTGATATGTCAGATGCGATGATTACTTCACTTGTCACTTCACTTCTGCCAAAGATGAGTACACTTGAGATTACAACACATTGTGTGCCATCAAAGGGTAACTTTATGTACGGTTTTGCGAGAGGTATGAGGGTGCTTATACCTGATAATCAGAAGATAAGAGACACTATTGAGGCTGAATATCTGCCCTTTTCAGACAGATAAGTAAAGTTTTGGTCAAGCTTTTACAAAAGCTTGTGGGGTGCGGGGCGAAGCCCTGCAAAGAAAAAATAAAATACAATTAAAAAGGCGGGTAGGAATTAACCTACTCGCCTTAATTTCTTTCTTATTGCCCTCGCCAGGCGGGCATTGCTTTTGCTAGCGCCCAAAAGCAACACAAAACGCGCTGATTTTTATCTCTTAAAACTCAGCTAAATTGTCCGAAGTCATTTCTCTCTTGCCCTCTTCAATCTCGTGAATCATCTGAACCAGCTTAGTGTTCACAGGTGTAGCTACACCGTATTTGTTGCCGTTCTGAACAAAATAGCCGTTGAGAATGTCAATCTCTGTCATTTCGCCCTTTTCAAGCGACTGAAGAGTCGAGGGTTTAACATCGCTGTAAAGCTTACCAACCATGCGCACAACTAACTTGCAAGCGCTGTTGTAAACTTTGTTGTTGCCGAGGGCCAGCATTTTATATTCGAGCATTACACCGTATTTCGGCACATTGATACCCATAGCCTTAGCTACAGCCATACCTTCTCTTGCGATGTTGAGGAAGAGGTCTCTCGCTCTTACGTCCTGCAAAATTTCACCGAGGACCTTACCTGTGATGCCTGCAACAGCGTTGATGCAGGAGTTGATGATGAGCTTTGAGTACTGCTGACGCTGAATTTCCATTGAAATTTCAGTGGGGAGCACAGTTCTGAGCATCTCAGCAAAAACCTCAAGATTTTTCGGCTTTCTGCCGTCGAGCATACCTACATAAAATTCGCCCTTGCTTGTCATTGTAACATTGTTTACGCTGTTTCTTGTGGCACCGAAGCCTATCATACAGCCCACAACCTTATCTCTGCCAACTATTTCACCGAGCTCTTCAGTCAGAAGACCGTTCTGCATACCGACAACAAGGCCGTCCTGAGCTACAAAGGGGAGCATAGTCTTTGCACACTCAGCCATATGAGCATACTTGGTTGCGATGATAACAATGTCAAACTTCTTGTCGCCAAGCTCTTCAGCGCTCGAGTAGCAATCAAATTTCACATAGTGGTCACCCTTAGCACCGCCGAGATAAAAGCCCTCTTTTTCTATTATTTCTTTGGACGCGGCTGAGTGACACATAATACTCACATCATAGCCCGCCTCTTTAAGAAGTACTGCAACGGTACCGCCGATGGCACCTGCACCTGCAACAATAATATTCATAATGTCAAATCCTCACTTGTCTTAATATTTCATTCTGACTTTTTCTGCAAAGCACATTACATCTTTAAGCTCGATAATCTTGCCGTCGTCGAGTACAGCCTTACCTGACATTCTGCCGAAAACCTGATGCTGATCGGTTTCGATGAGCTTGAGGCTGATTTTAGCGGCTCTGTCGATAACGGGCACGAAGTCCATTTCAAATCTGCCGTCGCTTGAAGTGAATGTCCAGGGATCGGTATATGAGCCGTTTTCGGGCAGATTAAAGGTTACATCGTCGAGCTTATGAGCCTTGCCGTCGTAGAAGAGGATATTTTCACTTGCAGCCGATGTGTCACCAAAGCCGTAGCCGATATTGAAGCCGAAGGGTTTGCCGTCGATAACAGCATTACCGCTGCCCCAGTACCAGGTGTTGTCATATGTCCAGACGCCGCGGCCCCAGTCGAGAGTACCAAAATCTGTTTCAGGGTTGAACTCATATCTTACGCCGTCAAACTCAGCATAGCAACCGTTATGATACATAAATTTTCTCCTTTACTCAAATAATTTTGTTGATAAATATCTATCGCCCAAGTCAGGGAATAGCATTACTATATTTTTGCCTTGATTTTCTTTGCGCTTAGCAACTTCAAGCCCTGCGTATAACACCGCTGAAGAACTAATGCCTATTAAAATGCCTTCGGTTTTTCCAAACTCTCTACCAACGCTATAAGCGTCTTCTTCTTTAACGGCAATAACTTCGTTGCTTACGATAATAATTTAAGCAACCCGATAAACAGCAA
>JAGBSR010000150.1 GCA_017631745.1 Clostridia bacterium
TCAAACTCATCGATATTTTCGGAAAGAACAAATTTTTCGTGAAGAACCACTTTAAGCTGAGGATTTATATCAAGAAGTCTGTCTTTCATCACCTGCGTCTTCATTTTTCCTATGGTGGAATTAAGAGCAATTATCTGTCTGTTAAGATTACTCCGGCTTACGGTATCGTTATCAATAAGGTCTATCTTACCTATTCCTGCTCTGACAAGCGCCTCCGCAACATAGCCTCCGACTCCGCCGACACCGAAAACAGCAACTCTGCTGTCTGCAAGCTTAGCCAAAGCAGCCTCTCCTATTAACATTTCAGTTCTAGAAAAAATTTCGTTCATTTCTTGCCTTTCCCTGTCGGTATACCGAAAAAGATAAATAAGATTGCAGGAATTATACTCAGCACGAGAACTATAAGCATCGGGATATTGCCGATGAAATATTCATACATTGCCTTGAATGCCGCAGGCTGGAAGAGAATTATAAGTCCCACAATAACAGCAACAATGGCATTTATGAGCACGGCACCTGCTGCCGCATCCTTCGCTATTTTTCCGAATTCGGTATACTTTTCACTTGCAAGATTAACTGCATTTTCTATGGCGGTATTGACTATCTCACCGCCGATAACACTGCCGCAGGCAAGCATCAGCACCGCCCAATCGGTACGGCTGAGAGTAAACCAATCGGTAAGCGACAGAATTGACACCATATAAACAACACAAGTCAGGTGTATTCTGAGATTTCTTTCGTTTGCAATTGTTCTGAATATGCCTCTGAAAGCATAGACAAAACTCATAAACAGCTTTTTATAATGTTCCTTTTATGTAATTATTCCTCTGTTGTGTAGTAGCTTCCGTTTCTAACAAGTCCGAGCTGTGTCAATACAGCCTCTTCTTTTTCTCTCATTCTCACAAGCTCAAGTCCGCCGGGCTCGTGGTCATAGCCTAAAAGGTGAAGCATTGAGTGCACTGTGAGGAATGCAATTTCTCTGTTGATTGAGTGGCCATAAAGGTCAGCCTGCTTGATAGCGTGCTCAATTGAAATAACAATATCACCGAGCATCTGAGCACCTGTATCATTATTAATATCATACTCACCGTCAATGCCCAAGGGGAATGAGAGCACATCTGTAGGCTTATCCATACCTCTGTGCTTTAAGTTAAGCTCGTGAATAGCCTCATCGTCAACGATAGTTACACTGATTTCAGCCGAGCCCTTGAAATGCTCATTGGTAAGCACTGCATTACAGCAGCGTCTGATAAGCATTCTGACACCTCTGGGAAGTTTAACTGAATTCTGATCATCCGTAATAATTACTTTGATTTTATCCTTCATTTTCTCTTCTTAGCCTCCTCATATTTATCGTAAGCTTTGATGATATCCTGAACAAGCTTATGTCTTACAACATCCTTTTCACTGAATTTCACCGTCTGAATATCATCGACATTTTTGAGAATCTTTATAACCTCAACGAGACCTGATTTTTTGCCGTCAGGCAAGTCTATCTGAGTGACATCACCCGTGACGACAATCTTTGAGCCGAAGCCCAGTCTCGTAAGAAACATCTTCATCTGCTCGGGAGTAGTGTTCTGAGCTTCGTCAAGAATTATGAAGCTGTCGTCGAGAGTTCTGCCTCGCATATAAGCAAGAGGCGCAACCTCAATATTGCCCCGCTCCTGATATTTCTGAAAGCTTTCTGCACCGAGCATATCAAAAAGTGCATCGTAAAGGGGTCTTAAGTAAGGGTCTACCTTCTGCTGTAAATCACCCGGCAGAAAGCCGAGCTTTTCGCCTGCTTCAACGGCGGGTCTTGTAAGAATAATTCTGTTGACCTGCTTGGCTCTGAAAGCACTGACAGCCATTGCTACGGCAAGATAGGTCTTACCTGTACCTGCAGGGCCCACACCGATAACCACTGTGTTTTCTTTTATAGCCTCAATATATTTTTTCTGACCGAGGGTCTTGGCTTTGATAGGCTTACCTTTGGCACTTATGCAGATGCAGTCCCCTGCCATAGAAACGAGCTTGTCGTCGTTACCGTCTTTTACAAGAGAAATGACATATCTTACATTCTGCTCTGTGAGAGTTTCCCCTTTATTGATAAGGGTAAGCAGACTGTTGATGGCGCGCTTTGCTTTATCAACATATTCCTCGTCGCCCTGAATTTTAATTTCACTGCCGCGGCTTATGACTCTGACCTGAAACTCCTTTTCAATAAGCTTTATGTTTTCATCAAAAGAACCGAATAAGCTGACCGCCTGCTCCATTCTGTCGATGCTGAAAGTCTGTTCTACCAAATGTTTACACCTCTGCCATTTTATGATATTTACACATAATTCTAATCAATATTCAGTTTATTTTAGCACATTTCTTTAAAAAAGTGAAGACCTTTTCAATATTTTCTTGTTAATTTTCAGCATTTTCTATAATTATAGGCTTACTCTGACCTATAAAATCAATACATTGGTACTCTGCCGATATAACTACACTGTTATCTGTATTGTTTATATTCATCTTGCCGGAAACTATATTGGTGTTTTTATACTTATCATATACCAGTTCGCTGAAATTCATACAGGCCAAATTATAAGCATTTTCGGGTAAAATATCCCTTTCAGATAAAGTGACAACAGTTTTCTTTTCTATACCGAAGGGCAGCTGAAACCCGTCAAATTGTGCATAATTTATATAGGAGTACAATCTGAAGTTTTCGGCAGGGTACACAGAAAAACCGAGTGGGATTTTAAAACCGAAAACAATAAGCGAATAGTAGGATTTTTCATTTTCAAGACAGTTGACAACAGATTGCTTTTCCTGCTTTATTTCAGCCTTGCTCTGATGCAAGGCGGTGAATTTACCCTTTGCCTCGTAATACAAGGGCTTTGCATCAATGCCCTCAACCACTCCGCTTATGAGCACATCTCCTTTTTTTACAGCGTTTCCCTTCGAAATATTCCTTACCCCCTGATAGGTTTCGTCTAAGACTATCACACCGTCAAAATCAGCAACGATATTTGACGGCTCACCCTCACTCTGAATTTCAAGCTTCTTCTTGCTGTCGCGAAACTCAACAACCGCAAGAGAGCCCTTGATGTTGACCTTGACATAAGAAAGCTGACCGCCAAAGGATTTGTAAATCTCACGGGCGGCTTTTTCTTCATCGAAAGACGGCACATATACACCATAGCGAAGACCTATATTTTCAGCCGCCTCAATTATTTCCTGCGCACTGAAATTTTCGCTGTCTACAGCGCAGATGCACCAGACAAATCTGTTCATAACTGCGGCAAAGACAATAAAAAACACCGCACCGATAATCAGACCCACTCTGTCCGAATGAGCTTTGATATAAAAGGGCAAGCCTCTTTTTCGCTTTATTTTAATTTTAACGCCTGTTTTTCTCGCAACTGCTCTCAGCTTATGAAAATTTCTCGCTGATATTTTGCCGATTATCGCACCGTCTTTCCAGGCAACATCCCACACATCAATTCTTTTGCCTGCAGTTAGATTTATAAACCTTTCACCGAAGCCGCCGATCGCTGTAAAAACCACATATCCTCTTAAAAGCTTAAGGAGTCTGACAAACATAGCTCCACCCCTAACAAGACAAAAATTCCATAGCTACAATTTCACCCGATACCACTACTTCCTGAGTGTCGGGGGCTCGTATACAGAGATTGTCGCCCTTGAATTTAAGTATGTACTTTCCGCAGTTGACTCTGACAGTGTCACTCTTATATTCAAGCACGCCCCTACTTCCCTCAACAATTGCCTCTTTGCAGGCGTTGAAGGTTATATGAGGTAAAAGATAATCGGAAAACTCCTCTTTTGAAATTACCGCTATTGTATTTTTTAATGTTCTTTGCAAGCTGATTCACACCTTTCGTCATATTTTATGCCGTGAAATCAAGTATAATACTCTCAAGTGTGAATATTAATTATTGAGGTGAAAATTATGAGTGAAAAAAAAATCATCTCCCCTAAGGCAAAAAAATATTTCCCCTTGGTTTTAGGCTACATACCCGTAAGCTTTCTGCTGTTTTTTACGGCATTTATGCTTATGCGGTTTCCCTCGGTAACAGCTCAGGGCATAAGTGACGGCATTGATTTGTCTCTGGGTACACTGATACCTACTCTTTACCCCTTTATGATACTTTCAACTCTTATGGTTGAGCAGCAGGTTTTCGACCATATTCCGAAGGTGCTGAAAAATATAACAAAGCATCTCTTCGGCCTTGACGGCTCGTGTCACGGTGTGATTATTCTCTCTTTTATCGGCGGACTTCCCATAGGTTGTAAAACGGCAGCTCAAATGTATGAAAGCGGTAAGATTTCACGCACGGCAAGCAGGCGTCTTATGCTTTTTTGCTTTTGTATGGGGCCTGCTTTTGCGGTAAGCTCTGTAGGCTTATTTATGCTTTCATCGCCGAAAGCAGGCTTTATAATTTATGCATCTCTGATTTTATCAGCACTCACTGTCGGCGTACTCTCGAGATTTTTTGAAACAGAGGACTGTGTTTTCCTGCCCGAAAAAGCCACGGATACAAAACTACCTTTCAGCATAAGTCTTGTCCGAAGCGTATCCGACGGCAGTAAAGCTATGCTCAATGTGTGTGCCTGGGTGATAATTTTTTCCTGCATCGGCAAGCTGACAGAGGTACTGCCAATAAATGACTCTCTGAAATTTTTCTTCGGCTGTATTCTCGAGGTCACCAACGGTGCTTATCTCGCCTCGGGAAATCTTCCCTTGCCGATTATTGCAGGTATAATTGGCTTTGGCGGTCTGTGCGGACACTGTCAGGTAATGCAATATTTAATAAAGCTGAAGCTCAGATATAAATATTTTCTTGTTGCAAGAATAATCAGCGGTGCTCTGTCGGTGATTTACTGTAAGATTTTGCTTGACTTTTTCCCTGTTACCTATGAGGTCTTTTCACTGGGCACTCTGCCGTCTGAAAAAGCCTTCGGAATTTCCTCCTGGGTTTCCCTTGCAATGATGTTTTCCGCCGGACTGTTGCTCATCGGAGACAGTACTGCAATAAAAATCAAAACAAAAAAAGACCACCGGGTTTAACCGATGGTCTTAATATTATACTGATTTATTTAATCTTCACTGATACAACAGGGCTGAATGCACCGTGAACAGTCTTTGAACCAACCTTTGTATAAGCTCTGACTTTGAAGTAGCATGTGCTGCTGCTCTTAAAGCCTGACTTGGTCTGAGCATCGGGCCAGCCCTTGTATGAATCAAGCTTTGTAAACTTCTTGCCGTCAGTTGAGTAGTAAATCTGATAGCCTGTTTCACCTGATACATCGCTCCAGCTGATTTTTGCCTTACCCTTTGAAGGTGATGTAACCTTAAGAGTGGGAGCCGAGGGAGCAAACTTGAATGTATAAGCTACGCCGTTTTCAGCAAAAATTACAGTCTTGTCTGATATCTTTGTATAAGCAACAATTGCAATCTTATATTCTGTACCCATTACAAGGCTCTTGCCTGCATAGTTTTTCTTAAGGGTGTAAGAATTGGTTGTTACGGAAGCAACCTTAGTTCTTGTCTTGCCACCTGTTGTCTTATAAACATATACTCTATAGCCTGTTGTGCCTGTTACTTCTTTCCATGTAAGCTTAACAGCATTTGTCTTTGTAGCTGTAGCCTTGATATTTGAAGTCTTACCGGGAGCAATTGTGAACTTTAGAGTTTTTGAGCCTTCATATTCACCCTTAAGAGTTACCTTTATGTTATAAACACCGGGCTTCTTTCTGCCGTCAGCATATGTAACAGTGTAGTCTCTGTCTTTGATAAGCTCGTTGCCAGCTGAATCTTTAACAGTTACTGAGGGAGTTCTCTTCTTGCCGTTGTATGTGCACTTTGAGGTTGAAAGCTTGAATACTGAAACATTGTAAAGAACCTCGTCTGCCTGATAACCGCAAAGCTTACAGGTACCCTTTCTTTCACCGTTTTCAGTTGTTGTTGCTTTTTTGAGGCTTTCGTAATCAAACTTGTGGCCAATTTTTTCAACAACTTCCTGCTTAACGAATACTTCGCCGCAGAAATCGCAGTGCTTACCTTCTGTAAGACCTGTTGCTGTACATGTAGCTGCAACAGCTGCATCAACTACAGTCTTGTGGCCTGTTGCGGGAATAATGCTTGTGGGAGTGAGGATGATTCCGCAGCCTGAACACTTTTCACCTGCTGTGCTGCCTGCTTCAGTACAAGTAGCCTTAACCTCGGGAATTGTTTCAGCCTTATGACCGAGTGCATCTACATCACCCTTATATGCATTACCGCATTCGCAGGTAAATGTAGCCTTACCCTTTTCTGTGCATGTGGGCTGTGTTGTCACAAGAGGTGTGTGAGCGTGTACATGACCGAATTTGCTTGTGCTTGTATTTACAAGGCTGTCGTTGTCTTCATACCATGTGATGCCGTACCAAGCAAACATTGAGCCTGTGTAGTAAACATTTTCAAGCGCCTTACAGTTGATGAATGCTGATGATTCAACATTCTTTACACTGATAGGAATAAATAATGTCTTGAGTGCTGCACATTCGCCGAAAGTACCTGCTGCAACAGTTTCAATACCTTCAGGAATAGCGATGCTTTCAAGGCTTGCACAATCGTAAAAAGCATATTCTTCAATAGCTGTAACATTGGGGAAAAGTGCAACTGTCTTAAGTGCATCACAGCCGAAGAAAGCATATGATGAGATAGTTGTAAGGCTTTCGGGAAGGCTGATTTCAGCAAGGTTCATACAACCCTCAAAAGCACTGTTGCCAATAACCTTAACGCCCTCGGGAACGATTACGCTTGTGATATCAACGCAATTGTCGAAAGCATTGTCACCGATTTTTACAACCTTACTGCCGTTGTATTCAGCGGGGATTTTAACTTCGCCTTTAGCTGATTCGTTACAGTCTGAAACCATAACACCGCCCTCACAAGCTGTGAAGCTGAGAGCTGAAGCATCAGCGGCACTTGCCTGCACTGCAACGAGGCAGAAAGCAATCACCATCATAAAAATAACAGCTAAATTTTTAATTGTTCTTTTCATAATTCCACCATCCGTTCTTGGTTATAGAAATATCTGTTATATAATAACATTAATTTCATTTTATGTCAATTGAGAAAAAGAAATAAAACATATTTTTCATCAATTATTTATATTATACTCATTAAAGTGTAATCTAAATGAAAAAACTGTTATTTAATAAAAAATAAAAGGCAGATTTCTCTGCCTTTTGTATCAATCGTGGAAGAAAAGAGGAAGCTTTTCCAAAAAGATAA
>JAGBSR010000151.1 GCA_017631745.1 Clostridia bacterium
AGTTTTCTATACCCTTGCAAAAGCCTGTTTCCTTTAAAAGTTCAAGGTCGTTGAGGGTTCTGTCTTTTATTCGCTGAGCCTCAAGAAGCTTGCCCTGCTGAGTAAACTCAATATATCTCTGACTCATTTCTTCTCTTATTTCTTCCATTGCATCTTCAAGCTTTTCGGGAGAAACAACATAGTGAGAAGCAGGATAAACAGCCACATGGCTGACGTTATTCTTAATTTCACCAGTAAGAGGATTAATCTCACTGATACGGTCAATTTCATCACCGAAAAATTCAATACGAAAGGCCGTATCCGTGGTATATACGGGATATATTTCGACAGTATCCCCGCGTACTCTGAACTTATTGCGGATAAAATTAATGTCGTTTCTTTCATATTGTATTTCAACTAATTTCGCAATTAAATCGTCTCTGCTTTTCTCCATACCCACTCTAAGAGAAATAACCATATTTCTGTAATCTATGGGGTTACCGAGAGTATAAATGCAGGAGACGCTTGCTACTATGATAACATCTCGTCGCTCAGACAATGCTGAGGTTGCCGAGTGGCGAAGCTTATCAATTTCATCATTGATAGCCGAATCTTTTTCAATATAAGTATCAGTTGTCGGGATATAAGCCTCCGGCTGATAATAATCGTAGTAGGAAACAAAATATTCAACTGCATTATCAGGGAAAAACTCCTTGAATTCACTGCAAAGCTGATAAGCAAGAGTTTTGTTATGAGCAAGAACAAGAGTCGGTCTGTTAACTCGTTCAATAATATTAGCCATTGTAAAGGTCTTGCCCGAGCCGGTTACACCGAGAAGTGTCTGCTCTTTATAACCCTTATTCAGACCTTCAACAAGAGCATCTATAGCCTGAGGCTGATCGCCTGTAGGCTTGAATTTTGAAACAAGCTTGAAGTCACCCATAACATACTCCTTTCGTACAAATGTTCGAGTTGATTATACTACAATTATTATTAAAAATCAACTGTTTATTATTAGAAAATCACCTTGAGGAAATTCAAGGTGATCTGTTTCAGTCAATTTTTGTCAGCTGATTTCCACCGTAAATAACATGCGTAAAAGACGGAGATTTTGCCATTGAGAAAAACGATTTATCTGTGACTATAATATGATCCTTAAGCTGAACATTGAAATATTCAAGCATTTCTCTTGCCATTACTGTCACCTTCACATCATCAGGAGACGGTGTGAGAGTACCGTTAGGATGATTATGAGAAAGCACTATCTTTTTAGCTTTAACTTCAAGTACGATTGAAGCAAGTCTTGCACAATCAAGATAAGATGAGCCTCTGTCGCCGTCGCTGAGTACTCGGCAGGCAATCATTCTGTCGTGCAGATCAAAGCACATTACATATATTCTTTCATAAGGTGTATCAAGATATAAGGGTCTGAGATAATCTGCCATATCCTTTTCGGTGTCGAACTTTCTCTTTTTCTTATGAAGATCGCTGACATATCTTTTATAAATCGGCAGCATCATAGATAAAAGGCAGGCAGCGTTTTCTGTCATACCTTTAACGGACTGCAAATCAGTCTTGCTTGCTTCAAGCACTCCGGAAAATGAGCCGAATGTGTCGATAAGCTCGTGAGCAATGGGATTTGTGTCTTTCTGAGGTATACCAAAAAACAAGAGAAGTTCTAAAATATTATGGTCGGGCATACTTGTCAGACCTGTTTCGTAATATCTCTTCTTGACTTTTTCTCTGTGACCTTTATGTATATTTACCTTCTTTTCGTCAGACATATTTACACCTCAATAAAAGAGCCTGTATTTCTACAGACTCTTTAATGTCAAATATTAAAATGAATCCGTTGAAGCTGAATATCGGATAAACAAGAATGTGCTCTTAGATTGAAATTTCAAGTGACATCTTGTACATATCAAGGTCAACTGAGTTTTTCATATTGAGTGCTTCGAAAATATCGAAGTCAAGGATTTTTTCTTTCTGCATAGCAACTACACGGTTACCGATGCCTTCCTTAAGAAGCTGAACAGCATGATAACCCATCTGGCTTGCAACGATTCTGTCTTTAGCTGTGGGTGAGCCGCCGCGCTGTACGTGACCGAGAATTGTAGCTCTTGCTTCAACACCTGTTTCAGCCTGAATTCTCTTAGCCATTTCTTCAACGCCGCCGATTGCTTCTGAAACAAGAATAACGAAGTGAACCTTATTGCTCTTCTGAGTTCTCTTCATTCTTTCGATTACATCGCGCTCAAAATCATAGGGAACTTCAGGAATAAGAGTTGAAGTAGCACCGCAAGCAACACCTGCTGTAAGAGCAAGATAACCTGCGCCTCTGCCCATAACCTCAACAACTGCACAACGGTCGTGTGATTCAGCAGTATCTCTGATTCTGTCAACCATCTGCATAATAGTATTCATAGCTGTATCATAACCGATTGTGTAATCACAGCAACCGATATCGTTATCAATTGTACCGGGAATAGCTACGCAGGGAATACCGTTGAGTGAAAGATCTCTTGCGCCTCTGAATGAGCCGTCACCGCCGATAACTACAAGGCCTTCAATACCTCTTTCTTTACAAGCAGCAATAGCATCAGCCATACCCTCCTGAGTCTTGAATCTGGGGCTTCTTGCTGAATAAAGAATTGTACCGCCTCTGTTGATGATGTCAGAAACTGAACGAAGGTTCATTTCGTACATATCGTTTTCCATAAGGCCGTTGTAACCTCTTCTGATACCGTAAACCTTCATACCGAGTTCACAGCCTGCGCGTACTACTGCACGAACTGCAGCGTTCATACCGGGGGCGTCACCGCCGCTTGTTAATACACCGATAGTTTTTAACATTATTACGTCCTCCTATACTCTGATGTTGCCTAAGCTAAATGAATTTTAAAAATATTCACACAGAGTTTAAAATCTTAATAATTAAACATTACGAATATTATACACTAAGTTTAATAAAAGTCAAGATTAATACATAAAATCGACAAGTTTTAGTTTCTTACGACAACATTTTCATCGCTTATAATGTGCTTAAGCTCAGATATAAGCGGTTCATTAAGATTCACATAACCGATTTTATCGTATTTATTTTCATCTGCATAATAAGCATACACAGGAAATCCGCCTTCAAATATGTCAAGAAGCGTATTGATTTTCGTCATCTCACTGCTGCTTCTTGAGCTGAGTCTAAGGAAAATGCCTTTCCTCTGCTTCTTTTGAGGTTTAATATCTTCTTTCATTACATTTTTGGGATTAGGCTCAATAGTTTCGCAAACAACCGTTGCTTCCTTATCCTCACGAAGACTGAGTCTGCCGGTTATAAGAATAATATTACCCATCTGCAGATGCTGTACTCTTTCAGCGTACTGTCTTGAGAAAACAATGCACTCAATGGAAGCGCTGATGTCTTCAACAGTAACAAAACACATCGTAGAATTGGATTTAGTTGTACGCTTTTCTATTTTTGAGATAATGCCGTAAATTTTTACACGACTGTTATCTTTATATTTTGTGCCGAATTCATTGTCGGAATTCAGAATTTCAGCAATATTATCAGCGCCTATTTTTTTGGCAATATTCATATATTGCTCCATAGGATGCCCGGAAATATAAAGACCTGTTATCTCTTTTTCATATGCGAGCAATTCATTCTGAGGCATCTCTTCCATATCGGGAGCAGTAAAATCGTTTGCAAATGAAAAGCCCGAATCTGCATCAAAGAAGCCTATCTGACCGATGACATTTTTATTTTTATCAGCATCAAGGTCTGCGATAATCTTCGGAAGCATATGAATCATCTGTCGTCTGTTCATATCGAGTCCATCAAGAGCACCGCATTTTATAAGGCTTTCTACAGCTCTTCTGTTAAATTCTTTAGAATAAACACGTTTGCAGAATGAATAGAAGTCTGTATATTTACCGCCGTTTTCACGGTTATCAATAATAGTTTTGATAAATCCTCTGCCGAGATTTTTTATGGCAAGCAAGCCGAATCTTATAGCGCCGTTTTTAACTGTAAATCCCTCAAATGAACTGTTTACGCTGGGTGCAAGAACCTTGATACCAAGCCTTGTGCACTCTGCAATATAGTTTGAAACCTTTGATGAAGAATCAAGTACACTGGTCAGAGTTGCCGCAAGAAGCTCACAGGGAAAATGACACTTAAGCCATGCTGTCTGATATGAAACATAAGCATAAGCCGCAGCGTGAGATTTATTGAATGCATACTTAGCGAAGTTAGACATCTCATCAAAAATTGCATTTGCTGTTTCTTCTGAAACACCGATAGCAAGAGCACCGTGACACTCGGTTTCACCGTTATCATTTTTCAGGCCGTAGATGAAGTTCTGTCTTTCTTTTTCCATAACATCGAGCTTTTTCTTTGACATTGCTCGTCTTACAAGGTCAGCACGGCCATATGAGTACCCGGCAAGCTTGCGGCAGATTTCCATTACCTGCTCCTGATAAACCATACAGCCATAGGTAACATCGAGAATATCTCTGAGAAGCTCAGTTTTATATTTTGTGTCCTGAGGATTGTGTCTGTTATGAATATAAGTATCAATTGAATCTGCAGGACCGGGTCTGTAGAGAGAAATTACAGCTATAAGGTCTTCGAGACTCTGAGGCTTTAGCCTTGAAAGTACGCTTCTCATACCGCTTGATTCATACTGAAATACTGCATCCGTTCTGCCCTGTGACAGCATATCAAAGGTTGCAGGGTCGTTAATATCAATGCTATCGAGATCAAAATCTGGGTTACTTCGCTTAATGAGCTTCACTGCATCATCAATAACCGTAAGTGTGCGAAGACCAAGGAAGTCCATTTTAAGCAGACCGAGATTTTCAAGTGTTACCATAGTAAACTGAGTAACAACACTTTCATCGTTTACAGCAAGGGGTACATAAGACGAAACAGGGTCGCGAGTGATAACAACACCTGCCGCGTGAGTCGAAGCGTGACGAGGCATACCCTCAACCTGTCTTGCATAGTCAAGAAGCTTCTTTATATCGTCATTTGATGAATAAAGTCTTTTGAGATCCTCGGAATATTTCAGAGCTTTGTCAATGGTAATCTTAAGCTCATTGGGAATTGCTTTGGCAACCTCATCAACAACATTATAAGGCATACCTAGTACTCTGCCGACATCTCGTACGGCAGCTCTTGCAGCCATAGTACCGAAGGTTACAATCTGGGCAACATGGTCAGCGCCGTATTTTCTGATAACATAATCGATAACCTCCTGACGGCGAACATAGCAGAAGTCAATATCAAAGTCAGGCATACTGACTCGCTCAGGGTTAAGAAATCGCTCAAAAAGAAGATTATATTTAAGCGGATCAATACCTGTAATACCGATGCAATAAGCCGCAAGCGAGCCTGCACCTGAACCTCTGCCGGGGCCGACGGGGATTTTTTTACTTTTAGCATAGCGGATAAAATCGTGTACTATAAGGAAATAATCGACATAGCCCATTTTATTTATTACATCAAGCTCGTAGTTGAGTCTGTCGATATATTTCTGAGGTGGATTATCACCTAAATGTCTGCTAAGGCCGAAGAAGCACTGATTTTTAAAATACTCGAAGTGATCCATATTATTCGGTACTTCAAAATGAGGAAGCTTAGTATTGCCGAATTCAAATTCCACATTACACTGCTCGGCAATTATCTGGGTGTTATCTATAGCCTGTGGAAGCTCGGAGAAAGCCTGACGCATTTCATCTTCGGTTTTTACATAGAATTCGTCAGTAGAAAATTCAAGACCTGTTTCCTCACCCAAAGTGTGGTTGGTCTGAATGCAGATTAGCACCTGCTGTACGGCAGAGTCTTCTTTTCTGATGTAGTGTGCATCGTTGGTTGCAACAAGGGGTACACCTGTCTCCTTTGAAAGGCGCACCAAATCAGGCATAATATCTAGCTGTTCACGAAGTCCGTGATTCTGAATTTCAATATAATAGTTGCCCTCGCCGAAAAGATCGCGGTACCACAAGGTGGTCTCTTTGGCTTTGTCGTACTCCCCTCTCATTAGAAGCTGAGGTATTTCACCGGCAAGACAGCCCGATAAGGCTATCAGTCCCTCGTGGTGCTCCTGAAGAAGCTCGTGGTCGATACGAGGCTTAGTGTAAAAGCCTTCTGTCCACGCCTTGCTGACCATAGCAATGAGATTCTGATAAACGATATTATCTTTGCATAAAAGGACAAGATGAAAGCGCTGTGAATCAAGACCGTGAACCTTGTTATGTCTTGTTCTCTCAGCAACATAGCATTCACAGCCGATAATAGGCTTTATGCCCTTTTCTTTAGCAGCTTTATAAAAATCAATTACGCCGTACATTACGCCGTGGTCAGTAATCGCAACGCTCTTCTGACCGATTTCATTCAGATAATCCATCAGCTTGTTTATTCGGCATGCACCGTCAAGCAAGCTGAATTCTGTATGAAGATGCAGATGTGTAAAAGCCATCTTATCCCTCCTTGTTATTATTTTACTCTTAATTTTTCAACTAACTCCTTATCAGGGTTAGTGATAATAGTCCAGTATTCGTGATAAATTACCATACCTGTTTTTGCACCGTTAGGTTTTTTAAGCGCTTTTACTCTCGTATAGTCAACGGGTACAAGAGAAGAATCCTTTGCCTTACTGTAATATGCAGCAATAACAGCAGCCTCTTCAATTGATTCGTCAGAGATTTCTTTGCCGTCACCGATAATAATTACATGTGAGCCGGGTATCTTCTGTGTATGAAGCCACATATCATTCTTCATGGCAGTTTTAAGTGATAATTTATCATTCTGAATGTTGTTTCTGCCAACAAGAATTCTGAATCCGTCGCTGGACATAAATTCTATAGGCGGTAATTCCTTGGGCGGCTTCTGCTTTTTACCCTTAAGATTCTTGATATATCCGCCATTCTGAAGCTCAAGTCGGATTGCAGATATTTCACTGTCAGTATCGGCTCTTGAAAGCTCGTCGAGTACGCTTTCAAGATAAATTATTTCGTTTTCTCCGTCATCAATAAGACCTGCAAGCATTTTTTCAGCTGTCTGTGCCTTTCGGTAATCCTTATAATATTTTTTCTGATTTTCCGTAGGTGATAATGCAGGATTACACGGTATTTTTATAAGCTCACAATTATCATAATAGTTTTCAACCTCATAAAAGGTTACACCCTTTGTGAGTCTGTATATATTTGCAAGGATAAGCTCGCCGTAAAGTCTGAGAGTCTCTTTATCCTCACAGCGTTTGAGTTCTTCTCTCTGCAAGGCGAGCTTTCGTGAAGTTCTCTCGATAAGATTGTTGAGAAGCTTTATAAGCTCGTGACCTCTGTGGTTTATGCGGTTGATTCTATCTCTTTCGAAATAGAAATCATCAAGCAGCTCAGCAGCGCTTTCATATTCCTTAACCCTTAGCATTTTGCCGTACTGCTTTACATCGATAACAGACATATCCTTGGGCTTGCCGTTTTCTTCAGTGAGCATATAAACCGCTTTGCTGTTTATACTCTCCGAAAACTCCTTCAAAATAGCCTCAAGATTGCTTATCTGTTGATTATCAAGATGAGACACCTGAATATCATCAAAAGCAGTTCTGTGGGCAATTTCACGGGCAACAACAGGAGAAATACCCTGTAAAGAGTTGAGAATTGCAGATGAGAGAGATTTCTCTCTGTATGTGAGTACTCTGTCGAGAATTGAAGCTGCATCAGTACGCTCAACAGAAAGTTTGTCCTGCTCAGGGGGCAAAGAGTAGCTCAGACCGGGCAAAATCTGTCTCACGCTCGAGGTTGTAAAATCAACCCTCTTCATTGAATCAATAATCTTTTCCCCGGAAATGAGAATCATATTTGAGTATTTGCCCATAATTTCCATTACGATTGTAAGCTCTACCCTATCGCCTATTTCGTTTGTCGCATCGAAATCAATGAAGATTATTCTGTCGGTTTCGTGCTGACGGACATCCTTTAT
>JAGBSR010000018.1 GCA_017631745.1 Clostridia bacterium
GCTCCCTATCTGTCGTGGGCGTAGGATATTTGAGGAGCGCTGTCCCTAGTACGAGAGGACCGGGCTGGAAGCACCGCTGGCGCACCAGTTATCATGCCAATGGTACAGCTGGGCAACTAAGTGCGGATTGGATAAACGCTGAAAGCATCTAAGCGTGAAGCCATCTCCAAGATAAGATATCCCATAGCATAAGCTAGTAAGACCCCTCAAGGACTATGAGGTTGATAGGTTGCATGTGTAAGTGCAGTGATGCATTCAGCTAGGCAATACTAATAGGTCGAGGGCTTGACCATATTCTTGGTTCAAACTACAAACTCTCTTTGCTTCCTTTGTTTAGTTTTGAAGGTACATAGTTATCCACTCAGTTATGAGTGGATTTTTTTGTTTATCTTTCGTTATATTAAATTGCTTGACAATAATCAAAATTAATAGTATAATGTTAGAACAAATTTATAAAATTGGAGATGTATAAAATGAAAAAAATTATTAGTATTTTATTAGTAGTACTGATGCTTGGCGGTTCATTTGCTATGGTTGCGAATGCAGGCGTAGGCGATAATCTTTACACTGAGAAAGAAACCAACAACACAGCTAAAGATGCAAATTTGCTTTATAATGATTATACTGTATCAGGTGTTGTAGCAGATAAAGATGATTTGGACTACTACAAAATCAGTCTTTCAAAAGAAACTCAGATATCATTCTTATGTCAGTCAAGACACAACACAGTGGCAGTTTCACTTCGTGACTCAGCAAACAATGTGCTTCTTAATGCAGAAAGCGATGTTGCAAATGATAATTATTATGATATTATAGTTGCCACATTAGCTGCAGGTACATATTATTTTGTGGTTTCACAGAACTCAACTTATTCTAATGTACCCTATCTCTTCTACTATGAAGAAATCAAATCAGCAGATCATACACACAAATATGTTGTAACAGAAACAAAGCCCACTTGTACAGAGCCTTCATACAAGACATATTACTGTGCTTGTAAGTTCAATTTTGTAACAGCAGGCGATCCCCCTACAGGTCACTGGGAATCAACATGGCTTGATTTTGTTCCCGCAACTTGTCAGGAAGAAGGTACAATGCGTAAGAATTGCATCACATGTGGTGCGAACCTTGGCCTTAAAACAACTTCTAAAACAGCACATACTGATAAGAATGCAGACGGTTGGTGTGATACTTGCGATTTAACTTACGACGATTGCTCATGCCTTTGCCACAGAGATGATCTTATCGGCGTATTCTTCAATGCTATTCTCAAGATATTGAAGGTATTTAAAATCGCTGAAACTTGTGCTTGCGGTTTTGCTCACTAATAACCATAAATTTCAAGCGGTAGGTTTTCCTGCCGCTTTTTTTGCGGGATGGGCGGCTCCATGGGCGAAGCCGAAGGCTTCGCCTCAGCGACGCAGTCGCTGTAAATCGCGCAGCGATTTAATGGAGCCGCAGCTAACCGTTACCGAACACTTCCCCGTGTACAGGTCCGATCGTTGCGGTTTGTGGGAGTTTAAATATTTTTGTATAATTTACAAGATATTTCGGGCAATGAGTGAAATTTTATACATTTTATATTAAAAAATCGTGAGTTTTATATGTTTTTTACTTGACATATCTGTTCTTTTGAATTACAATAAATAGGATGGTGTAATGTTTATATCATCCTTCGAGTAATAATACTGTAATTCTTTTGATGACAATTCTCAAACCTATTTATTAAATCGCAAGGCAACTTGTTTTAAGTATTTAGTAACAAAGAATTTATAAAAGAAGGAGGTGCTGCTACTTTGGAAATGAAGACAATCATTATCGCTCTTATTGCTGCGGCAATTTCAGGCATCGTTTGTTTTGTGCTGGGCTCCGCTCACAGAAAAAAGACCGCTGAGGGTCTTATCGGCTCGGCTAATGAAGAGGCTACCCGCATTGTGAACCAGGCTGTTACAGAAGCAGAAACAAAGAAACGTGAAAGTGTCCTTGAAGCAAAAGACGAAATTCATAGATTAAGAACAGAAACTGAACGTGAGCTTCGCGAAAGAAGAAACGAAGTCCAGCGTCAGGAAAAGAGATTAATCCAGAAAGAAGAATCCCTCGACAAAAAGGTTGAGGCTCTTGAGAAGAAAGAAGAAACCCTTGATAACAAAATCAAGCAGGCGGAAGCTCAACTTTCCGAAGCAGAAAGCATCAAAAGAAGCCAGTGTGAAATGCTTGAAAAAATAGCAGGCTATACAAAAGAGCAGGCAAAGGTTGACTTGCTTAAGTCACTTGAAGAAACTCTTAAGAGAGAAAAAGCAGTTAAGATTATGGAATATGAGCAGGAAATTCGTGATGAAAGCGAAAATCTTGCAAGAGAAATTATCACAACTGCAATTCAGCGCTGTGCTGCTGATCACTCTTCAGAGGTAACAGTAAGTGCTGTTGCTCTTCCCAACGATGAAATGAAAGGCCGTATCATTGGTCGAGAGGGCCGTAACATCAGAGCTCTCGAACAGATTACAGGTGTTGACCTTATTATTGACGACACACCTGAAGCAATCACTCTTTCATGCTTTGACCCCGTACGCCGTGAGGTTGCAAGACTCACTCTTGAAAAGCTCATTGCAGACGGTCGTAGTAATCCCGAACTTATCGTGAAGATACACGAAAATGCTAAAAAAGAAGTTGACCAGACAATTAAGCAGGCCGGTGAAAGAGCTGTTATTGACGCAGGCGTAAACGGCGTACACAACGAGCTCGTTAAGCTTATCGGTCGTCTTAAGTACCGTACCAGCTACGGTCAGAACATTCTCAATCACTCACTTGAAGTTTCATACCTCGCAGGTCTTATGGCTGCAGAACTCGGTGTTGACGTTAAACTTGCAAGACGCGCAGGTCTTCTCCACGATATCGGTAAGGCTGTAGACCGTCAGCAGGAAGGCTCACACATTGAGCTCGGTGTTGAATACGCTAAGAAGTATAAGGAGAATGACATAGTTCTCAATGCTATTGAAGCACACCACGGTGACGTAGAGCCCAAGAGCATTATCGCTTGTCTTGTACAGGCTGCCGATGCTATTTCAGCTGCAAGACCCTGTGCAAGAAGAGATATTCTTTAAAACTATATCAAGCGTCTTAAGACTCTCGAAGAGCTTTCAGAATCTTTCAA
>JAGBSR010000152.1 GCA_017631745.1 Clostridia bacterium
TGAAGGCAAGGATATCAATTCGCTGCCTCCTCATAAAAGACAAGTAAACACTATATTCCAGCGTTATGCTCTGTTTCCGCACCTTAATGTATATGATAATATAGCTTTCGGTCTTCGTATCAAGAAGATGAAAGAAAAAGATATAGCAAAAAAAGTAGGAGAGATGCTTGAGCTTGTAAACCTCAAGGGCTTTCAGAAGAGAAACATCTCTTCACTTTCAGGCGGTCAGCAGCAGAGAGTTGCCATAGCACGCGCTCTTGCAGTTGAGCCACGCGTGCTTTTGCTTGACGAGCCTCTCGGTGCTCTCGACTTAAAGCTTCGTAAGGATATGCAGGTTGAGCTCAAGAATATCCAGAAGAGAATGGGTATCACATTTATCTATGTTACCCACGATCAGCAGGAAGCTCTTTCGATGAGCGATACCGTTGTAGTAATGAACGACGGTAAAATTCAGCAGATCGGTACTCCCATAGATATCTATAACGAGCCGAAAAATGCCTTTGTTGCAGACTTTATCGGTGAAAGTAATATTCTTGACGGCGTAATGCTTGACGACTTCAAGGCTAAGTTTTCGGGCGCAATTTTTCAGTGCCTTAATAAGGGATTCAAGGTCAATGAAAGCGTTGATATTGTTGTACGCCCTGAGGACGTTGATGTTGTTCCCTACGGCGAGGGTACCATCAGCGGTGTGATTACATCAAACACCTTCAAAGGTGTACACTTTGAAATGATTGTTGATATTGATAATTTCAAGTGGATGATTCAGACTACCGACTATTATCCCGTCGGCACAAAGATTGGTATTCAGATTGAGCCTGACGCTATTCACGTTATGAAGAAGAGTGAATATTCAGGAATGTACGGTGACTACAGCTCATTCAGTGATGAGCTCGAGCACCTTTCAGATGTTGCACAGGAAGAGGAGGAGTGATAAATGAAAAAACGCTCTCTCGGTGAAAAACTTGTCGCTTCGCCTTATATTGTCTGGGCGGCAATGTTTATTATTGTACCGCTTATCTTTGTCGCGTACTATTCGCTGACAGATGCAAACGGTAATTTCACGTTAGAGTATATTGCCGACATCGGCAGATACAAGGACGTTATGCTCAACTCTATCTGGTTGGGCTTTATCGCTACGGTTATAAGCCTTTTCCTGGCTTATCCTCTTGCTTATATTATGGCAAGAAGTAAGGCAAATACACAAAGAACAATGATGATGCTCGTTATGCTTCCTATGTGGATGAATCTTCTTATCAGAACATATTCTATGATGATTCTTATGCAGGATACGGGTGTAATCAACTCTGTGCTTACGGCTCTTAACTTGCCTAATCTTCATATGATAAATACTCAGGGTGCTGTTGTTTTCGGTATGGTTTACAACTACATACCCTATATGATTCTGCCCCTTTACAATATTATGTCAAAGATGGACCACAGCCTTATAGAAGCTGCCGAAGACCTTGGCGGTAATAAGGTAACTGTATTCAAGGATATTATTCTGCCGTTGAGTATGCCCGGTATTGCATCAGGCTTTACTATGGTATTCGTACCCTCAGTTTCAACCTTCTATATTTCAAAGAAGCTGGGCGGTAATACCTTCTCACTTATCGGTGACGTTATTGAAATGCAGTTCAAGTCCTCCAACAACTACAACCTCGGTGCGGCACTTTCGATGGTGCTGATGGTACTCATTATCATCTGTATGATGGTTATGAACCGCTTTACCGGTGATGACGATGACGGAGGTGTATTGATATGAGAATGAAAATGTCACCTCTTTCAAAGCTTTATGTTGCATTTATTATGCTGCTTCTTTATGCGCCTATAGTTGTAATGATAGTTTTCTCATTCAACGCGTCAGCAAGTACCAGTGTAATGACAGGCTTCTCTCTTAAGTGGTACCAGTCACTGCTTCACGACAGTGCAACTATCAATGCTCTTAAAAATACACTTATTCTTGCAGTTTCATCATCACTAATAGCAACTGTTATGGGTACTGCAGCTGCCGTAGGTCTTAATGTATTTAAAAACAAGTTTGCTAAAAAAACTGTTATGGGTGTAACAAATATACCTATGATGAACCCTGAAATCGTAACAGGTATCTCTATGATGCTTCTGTTCGTTTTCTGTGCTAGACTCATTGGTGTTACTGATGCACTTGGCTTCGGCACTATGCTTGTGGCTCATGTCACATTCAATCTGCCTTATGTTATTCTCTCAGTGCTTCCCAAGCTTCGTCAAATGGATAAATATCTCCCCGAAGCTGCTATGGATTTAGGATGCACACCCATTCAGTCATTCTTCAAGGTTACTCTGCCGTCAATTTCAACAGGTATTGTTTCAGGTCTTATGATGTCATTTACCCTTTCACTCGACGACTTTGTAATCAGCTATTTCACTCAGGGTCCCTCCTTTGAGACTCTGCCTATCAGAATTTTCTCAATGACCAAAAAGCGTGTTACTCCCGATATGTATGCGCTTTCGACTCTCATTTTTGTTGTGATACTTCTTCTGCTTGTGCTTCTCAATGTTGCTCAGGTAAGAGGCGAAAAGAAAATGCACAACAAGCTCAACAAAGGCAAAAGGGGGTAAGGTGATGAAAAAGATTTTAGCTGTATGCTTTATCCTGCTTATTGTCTGTACCCTGCCGATGAGTGCAAGCGCTTATGAAAACGAAAGCTACTACAAAGGCCTTGAGGGTGCGGTAATCAATGTCTTCAACTGGGGCGAATTGATTAGCGACACCTATGAAGACGGTATGCTTGATGTAAACAAGGAATTTGAAAAACTCACGGGTATTAAGGTAAACTATGTTACCTATGAGAGTAACGAGGATATGTATCCGAAAATCAAAAACGGCGGCGCAAGCTACGATATCATTATTCCCTCTGACTATATGATTCAGAGAATGATAGACGAAGATATGCTTATGGAAATTGATGCTGATGCCCTGCCCAATTATAAGTATGTTTCCGAGGAATACAGAAATATGTATTACGACCCGGATAATGCTTATTCCGTGCCTTATAATGTGGGTATGGTAGGTCTTATCTATAACAAAACTATGGTTGAAGAAGAGCCTACAAGCTGGACTGCTCTCTGGGACGAAAGATATGCAGGCAAGATTCTTATGATTGATAATCCACGAGATGCTTTCGCAATCCCTCAGAAGATACTCGGTTACTCCCTTAACTCAACTGATGAAAAAGAGCTTTCCGATGTTGCTCAGATGCTTATTGAGCAAAAGCCCTTGCTTCAGGGCTATGTTATGGACGAAATCTATAACAAGATGGAAAGCGGCGAGGCTGCAATGGTGCCTTATTATGTGGGCGACTACATCCTTATGAAAGATGTTAATCCCGACTTAGGTTTTGTCTATCCTAAAGAGGGTGTAAATATTTTCGTTGATGCTATGTGCATACCAAAGTGTACACAGAATTATGAGGCGGCGCTTCTTTATATCAACTTTATGCTTGATCCTGAGATTGCTCTTTCAAATGCTCTTTATATCGGTTATGCCACACCTAATGTCGGTGTCCTCGAGCATCCCGATTACGCCGAAATGAGAGAGAATCAATATCTTTATCCCGATAAAGAAAATATGCCCGAGGTCGAATATTTCCACAATCTGCCTCAGGAAACACTTCATATGTTCTCTCAGTTGTGGAATGAAATCAGAATTTACGGCTCGGACAACACTCACATCTATGTAGGCTTTGCTCTTGTGGGGCTTGCAGTTGTGTTCTTTATGGTTAAGAAGTATATCACCAAGAGAAAGCGTGAATATTGGTATAACTCAATATAAAAAATAACCTACCGATTTTTTGTCGGTAGGTTTTCTTTTTCGTCAGGGTACTCAGGGAATTGCATAAAAATTGCTTTCCCAGGCGGGAATATAAGGATGCTGACGGAAATATATTTTATAGCCCTCATAAAGCTTTTTAATCTTAAAGGGCAGTGCAAACATATCTTCGTTGCGGTGATAAGCGCAGACGTAAAGCTTCGGTCTGTATTTTGCAACAGTATTTTTTGCACCCTCAAGAGCCTTAAGCTCAGCGCCTTCAATATCCATTTTTATAAAGGTGACTTCCTCGGTGGCAATGTTGTCAACACTTGTGAAGTGCACAGGCACACCGCCGTCTTCAAGTCGGGAATTACGACCGCTCTTTTTTGCAAAGTAAAGGGTTTCTTCCTTATCCCAGGCGCCCATATTAAGACGGGTGATATTATTGAGTCCCTCGGTTTTTCTTTCAAGCTTGCGGAAGTTCTTTTCATCGGGTTCAAGAGCGATTATTTTTTTATATTTTCCGTCTGTAACACTGAGAAACTCTCTTATGGTGTCGCCGTCGTAAGCTCCGAGGTCAAATATAGTTTCATCCTCAGACAAGGGGAGCACATCTTCATATAGCTTCATCTTTTCGCTGTGGGCTTTAAGCAGATATTTCACATCGCCGCTGAGCTTGAATCTGAGAATGTTGAGAAAATCAACCTTTGATTTTTCGTCACTGAGCATTTCGTAAGCTATATGGAAATTCTCTTCGTTTTCCTTGAAAAATTCAAGTGTAAATGGACTGCCGTCAACAACACTTACAGTAGGCGCATAAAGCTCAAAATTATTAGACAGCTCACTTATGAAGTTCATAGTTTTGTCGTCATGAACGGCAAAAGTGACAATAATAACAAAGTCGCCGTATTTTTCTTTGGCTTCGCTGAAGCTTAAAACTCTTTTGCCGTGAAAGCTGTGGCCTCTTACAAAGCCGTCGCTTGCAAAGGTGTCTTCATATGTTATACCGTAGCTTTCGAGTACTTTTATAATCATATCTGCACCGTTACCCATGCCATAAAGAAGTATAGGCTTGTCTGTTTCTTTAAGGCTTTGCTGTAAGGGCTTGACATTGAGAATACTGAGCAATTTGTTCATCTCGCTTTTAAATTTAATTTAAAGTATTTTAGCATAATAAAATCAAATATGCAATATGGCAATCTGAAAGAAAGGTGAAATGCTCTTAAAATAAAAATTACAAAAATTTAACTGTACAAATTAAAAATAATATGTTATAATCAGTTTAACTAAATAACGGAGGTAAAATCAATATGAAAAGCTTAAAGAAACTTGCAGTAGTACTTCTTGCAGTTGTAATGGTAATGAGCGTATTTACCGCTTGTGATATCAAAATCACACCCGAACAGAAAATTTTAGGTGCCTGGAGAGACTCAACCGGCACAATGGGTTATGAGTTCAAAGAAGACGGAATTTGTAAAATCACATATGCAGATGTTGTAATTCCCATCATCAACTATCCTTACAACGGCACTATCGACGGTACATATTCAATTACAAAAGACGAAGCAGATAATTATCACGTAATTATCACTTATACCATTCTCTCTAAGAGTATGAATAAAGATTACATCTTTACAGTTAAAGATAGTGCTCTTACTCTCACAGATATGGCAGACAGTACTGTAACTACTCTTATCGCTTACACTGACCCTGCAACTCAGACTACTGCAGCTCAGTAATTGCATATTTCAAAACAGCGGAGTCTGATAAGCGGACTCCGCATTTTATATAAAGGAGTTTTACTATGAATAAAGCTACTAAATTTCTCGTGGCCCTTGTGGCACTGGGTGTTGCTGTTGTCTGCGTGGGCATGGGGTACACTGCCGTAAAAAACGGCAAAGATGATACAACTACAGTTGTGACTGTGAGCCCGAGTTCAACTACAGCTACTACAACCGAGCCTACAACAGAGACCACCACAGTTAA
>JAGBSR010000153.1 GCA_017631745.1 Clostridia bacterium
GCACAATCGAAGCTGACCTTACAAAGACAATCTCAGTTGCTGACAGCGACATCACTCTTTCAGTTAAGAAAGCATAAAATAAACACTATTCAGCCCACAGTTTCAGCTGTGGGTTGATGTAAATAAAAGGGATTTTCCTATACTATTATATATAGGTGTTTTTTATCCCTTAAAAAGTGAAATTCGTATACTATTATATATATGTTTTTTCACACTATTCAGAAAGGACATAAAACTATGGCTAACGATAAAAAAATGGTTGACGAAATCACCTCTATGGATGTGGATTTCGCTAAGTGGTACACCGACATCTGTAAGAAAGCCGAACTCGTTGAATATACAAGCGTAAAGGGCTGTATGGTTATCCGCCCCTACGGTTATGCAATCTGGGAAAACATTCAGAGAATCCTTGACGGTATGTTCAAGGCAACAGGCCACGAAAATGTATGTATGCCTATGTTCATTCCCGAAAGTCTTCTTCAGAAGGAAAAGGACCACGTTGAAGGCTTCGCTCCCGAGGTTGCATGGGTAACTCACGGCGGTAGTGAAAAACTTGAAGAAAAGCTTTGTGTACGCCCCACATCAGAAACACTTTTCTGCGAACACTATGCAAACATCATCCACTCACACAGAGACCTTCCCAAGCTCTATAATCAGTGGGTAAGTGTTGTTCGTTGGGAAAAGACAACCCGTCCCTTCCTTCGTTCAAGAGAATTCCTCTGGCAGGAAGGTCACACAATCCACGCTACAGCTGAAGAAGCTATCATTGAAACAGAGAAGATGCTCAACGTTTATGCAGATTTCTGTGAGCAGTACCTTGCTATTCCCGTTGTAAAGGGTAAGAAAACAGAAAGCGACAAGTTTGCAGGCGCTGTTTCAACATATGCTATCGAAGCTCTTATGCACGATGGTAAGGCTCTTCAGGCAGGTACATCACACTACTTCGGTGACGGCTTTGCAAAGGCTTTCGGTATTCAGTACCAGAGCAAGGAAAACAAGCTCGAATATCCCCATCAGACATCATGGGGTATGACAACAAGACTCATCGGTGCCATCATTATGACTCACGGCGACGACAACGGTCTTGTACTCCCCCCTGCTGTCGCTCCCATTCAGGCAGTTATCATTCCTGTTGCACAGCATAAGCCCGGCGTACTCGAAAAGGCTGCTGAGCTCAAGGCGAACCTTGAGGCTGCAGGCATTCGCGTGAAGCTTGACGACAGTAACAACTCAGCAGGCTGGAAATACTCAGAATACGAAATGAAGGGTGTTCCCGTTCGTATCGAGGTAGGTCCCCGTGATATCGAAAACGGTGAATGTGTACTTGTTACCCGTCACAACAGAGAAAAGAGCGTTGCTAAGCTTGATACCCTTGCAGAAGCAGTAAGCGCTAAGCTCACAGAGGTAAGAGACGGCATTTACAACAAAGCTCTCGAAAACAGAGAGAACAAAACCTACTCCTGCACAACTCTTGACGAAATCACAGCTGCTCTTAACGAAAAGGGCGACGGCTTTATCAAGGCTATGTGGTGCGGAAAAGAGGAATGTGAAGACAAAGTCAAGGAAATAACCGGCGTTGGTTCACGTTGTATGCCCTTAAATCAGGAAGAAATTTCCGATAAATGTGTATGTTGCGGTGAAAAAGCTCAGCATATGGTTTACTGGGGTAAAGCATATTAATCCATAAAAGAAATTTAACAGCTAAACTTGTACATCTCAAACAAGTTTAGCTGTTTTGTTTTGTGCATACTGCCCAAAAATACCCCTTTTTCGCCAAATCGCGGCTATTTTGTAGCTTTTCACTAAATCTTGAGGTCATTAAAGCATTTTTTGTGAACATTATACTAAATAGCGCCCTCTTTCGACAGATTTTTTATTCTAAAAAAAACTTAAAACCGCCTCTGAAATGCATAAAACTTGACAATTTTGTCATAAATAGATATAATACCCGATGTTGCCGACATGAAATGAGTAACGGGAAAGCCGATATGGGCAGTCCCGAGGCATTCAGAATGACGATAACGACATACATCTGCAAGGTCAGAGACCGGGCGTAACACCCATTTAACCACACATAATCGTAAGAAATAATTAAGAAAGAAAGAGTATTGTGTTACGAAAATCAGGTCTATGCAAATACAAAGTGTATGCCATTCTTTCTTCTATCAAAGTCGTCTGGTGCCAATGTCGAAAAGCATTATAGTGAACGAGACACTGATAATTGACTCATTTATATTTAATCCGGGCTTTTCGACAAAGAAAATATCAGAGGTGATAAAAATATGAAAAAGGCTTTAATAAAAGTTTTGCTTATTGCAATGACTCTTGTTACCCTAATCACAGTTATACCACTCTCCGCTAACGCTACTTCCGACAACAAAACACAGATATTCTCGTACCTTACAAATGAAATGGGACTCAACTCAGCTGCAGCCTGCGGCATTATGGCAAACATCGAAAAAGAGTCTAATTTCAAACCTTCAAAAATAATCCGTGACAGCAACGGCCTTCAGAGCGGCGGTCTTTGCATGTGGAACGGCTCGAGACTCAGCAGACTCAAGAATTACTGCAACAACAAGGGTCTCAACTACCTTTCAATCAAAGGTCAGCTCAGCTATCTTGCCTATGAGCTCAAGTTATCACAGTATAAGCACATTTTTGATTATATCAAAAATGTTCCCAACAACTCCAAGGGTGCTTATGACGCAGCATATTATTGGTGCTACTATTTCGAAATCCCCGCAAGCAGAGGATCAAGATCAGTACAGAGAGGTAATTCAGCTGTAAAATCTTATTGGCCCACTTACGGTAACAAAAAGATTTCCGCTCCCGAAATCAGTCTTTCATCAGAAAAGACAATCTTTGACCTTGATTCTTCTCTTACTATCAAGTGGACCTCAGGCGGAGACAATGCAGACGAATACAAAGTATTTGTTGCAAAGAAGAATAAGAAAACCGGTGACTACAACTGGAAGGATGCAAAAACTTATTCAACTACAGCTTTAAAGCAGAAGATTAAAACAAACTCTCTCGGTTCAGGTGACTTCGCTGCTTATGTCAGAGCTATCAACAGCGCAACAGACAACTATAAAGACAGCCAAAAGATCAAGTTCACCGTAAAATGCATCACTCACGAATATACAGGCGAAGTAATCTCTAGCCCCACTCTTGCAACAACAGGCACGGAAAAGCTTACCTGCAGTGTTTGCAAAACAACTAAAACAGAAATTATCCCCATTCTCACAAACGAAGCTCTCAGCGAATATCCTATGACAGCTCCCAAGGCAAGTGCAAGAACAACCGATTCAATCACTCTCACCTGGACAGAGTTCACAGGCGCTACAGGTTATAATATTTACCTCCGAGTAGACAATAAGTGGAAGAATGTAGGCACAGCAGAAGGCGTTACTGAATACACTGTAACAGGACTTGAAAGCGGCACAAAATACAAGTTTGCAATCAAGGCTTTTGTAACAGAGGTTGTACCCACAGAAACAGAATCTGTAACCAACACCTACAGAACAGCTTACAGTGCTTCTTACACAACTGCAACTAAAGCAGATATGGTAAAGCTTGAATCCGCAAAGGCCGACGGCAACAAAGAGGTCGTGCTCAAGTGGACTCAGGAAGCAAAAGCTGACGGTTATGCAATCTATATGTCAGTTGACGGCATAACCTTTGAAAGAGCCGCTCTTATAAAAGACGGCACAGACACCGCTCACAGACTCAAAAACCTCACTCCCGGCAGAATCTATTACTTCAGAATTCATCCTTATGTTGAGGCAGGCGACCACACCGTATACAGCAGCTCATCCAATGTAAGAGCTTCTCTGGTGCGCATATGAGTATAATTTATCCCACTCTCAATGAGTGGGATTTTTTATTTGCTTACTGTCCTCCTCTGTACTCTGCCGACAATTTTGCCGAATTCTTTCAAAACGCCTGTTTAAAGAGGTTTTTATGTTTCATCGATTAGTTCCGCATTAAAACGCCAAACGCGCGTTTAAGAGGTGTTTTTAGAAGATTTCCGCTTGTACTCGTTTGTATTGCAGGATAAGCATATAAAAAAGAGGCGAAACCGCCTCTTTTTCTGTTATTCAGTTATTACTGATGAAGTTTGATTTCAAAAAGATCAATACAACCCACAGGACATACATTATGGCATTCGCCGCAGCCTGTGCACTTGTCATAATCAACCTTCGCACAGAAGTTTTCGACTGTTACTGCGCCCTCGGGACAAACCTTTGTGCACTTCATACATCCGATGCAGCCAAGTTTGCACTGTTTTCTTGTCTGAGCACCCTTTTCGTGATTTTTACAAAGCACGGCAGCCTTTTCCACATTGAGTGGGAAGAGATCGATAAGATTTCTCGGGCAAGTCTTGATGCACATCTTACAAGCCTTACACTTGTCGGGGTTGATTCTTGCAACGCCGTCGCAGATAAAGATAGCTTCGTAAGGACAAACTTCCACACAGTCACCGAAACCGATGCAACCGTGTACGCAGTTTTTAGGGCCGCCGAAAAGCTGTGTCGCTATTTTACATGACTTAACACCGCTGTAATTGAGTTTTTCACCAACATTGGTTGAGTTACCCTGACACATAACAGCTGCTACCATAGGCACCATATCGCCTGCTGCAAGACCCATAATGTCTGCAATGGCTTTTGCTGTGTCATTACCACCGGGAATACAAAGTGTGCATTCCTGAGTTTCGCCCTTAGCAAGAGCACCTGCATAGCCGTCACAGCCTGTGTAACCGCAGGCACCGCAGTTTGCGCCGGGAAGACACTCGCGCACCTTTACTTCTCTTTCGTCTACGGGTACCGCAAAAACGATCGAGGCAATTGCAAGACCAAGACCTGCGATGAGACCTATAGCCGCAACTATTACTACTGCTATAACAATTGAATTCATCTTATTGCCTCCTTAACCGAAAATATTTTCAACGATTCCCGTAAAGCCAAGGAACGATACGGAAACGAGAGATGCTGCAACCAGAGTGATAGGAAGTCCCTGCATAAACTTGGGAACCTCGCAGGAATCAAGCCTCTCTCTGACACCTGCAAACATAACCATTGCAAGCA
>JAGBSR010000019.1 GCA_017631745.1 Clostridia bacterium
CGAAGCAGGTCAGCAGAATCTTATTCCTGCTATGATGGCAAAGTATTTCTATTACCTTTGTGAAAATCAGCCGAAGTATCGCGATGAGATTGTCGGTGCTATGGCTCTTTACAGCAAAAATCTTTTTTGCAGCGGTGACGAAGAGAAATCTCAGAGAAACTTCAACTATATGATAAGCTGTCTTGAAACAAACATTTCAGCTCTTGATTTCAACAACTTCAAGACTGCTATTATGTCTCTTGCCTGCGAAGAGGTTTTAGACAATATCACTATCGAAGAGGATATTTCTGTTTTCAGACAGGTAGGATAATTTTAATATAGAAAAAAACCGATAGCAAATGCTGTCGGTTTTCGTGCTTTTATCCGTTAAAGTGCACTAAAAAAACAGACTTTTTCAGTTATATATAACATACTTTGCTATTTTTGTTTATTACTATTGAAATTATCGAAATTTTAGTATAAAATAACCATATAATCAAGATAATTATATCTTTTATATAGATAATTTTGGAGGTTTTGTATGAATTATACCCTTACAAAGAAACAAGCAAAGGAGCTTATTTCAGGTAAGCTCTCACACTATTTCGGTGTTTCGACTCAGGAAGCAACCGACGAACAGTACTATAAGGCTACAGCTCTTGTTGTCAGAGAGCTTATGCACCAGGGTCTTCGTGAATTCAGAAACGAGGCTGATAATGTAAACTCAAAGAAGATTTACTATCTGAGTATGGAATTCCTTATGGGCCGTTCACTGAAAAACAATCTTTACAACCTTAACCTTACAAAGGTTGTCAGCGATGCACTCAAGGATTTCGGTGTAAAGCTCGACAAGCTTTATGACTGTGAGCCCGATGCGGGTCTCGGTAACGGCGGTCTCGGCAGACTTGCTGCCTGCTATCTCGACGGTCTTGCAACTCAGGGCTATTACGGTATGGGCTATAGCATTCTTTATGAGTGCGGTATCTTCAAGCAGAAGCTTATTGACGGTTGGCAGACAGAACTTCCCGACTTCTGGCTTCCCGGCGGTGAAGTATGGCTTGCTCCCAGAGAAAAGGACACAGTAACAGTACGCTTCGGCGGAGAGGTTGTCGACAACTGGGATAACCACTATCACAGTGTAGAATACAGAAACACAAACGATATCATTGCTGTACCCTACGATATGTTCGTAAGCGGTAAGGACGGCAGAGGTATTTCAATTCTTCGTCTGTGGAAGAGTAAGGCTCCCTCACTTGATATGAGACTTTTCGACCAGGGTCAGTATATGAAGGCTGTTGAACAGCAGGCTATGGCTGAAGTTATAAGCAAAGTGCTCTATCCCGCAGATAACCACTACGAAGGCAAGAGCCTCAGACTCAAGCAGCAGTATTTCCTCGTATCAGCTTCAATTCAGGATATCGTAAGCAGACACCTTCGCCACTTCGTCAGTGTTGATAATCTTGCTGAAAAGAATGCTATCCACATTAACGATACACATCCCACTCTTTCAATCCCCGAGCTTATGAGAATACTTCTTGACGAGTGCGGTTACGGCTGGGACGACGCCTGGAGCATTGTTACAAAGGCAACAGCTTACACAAACCACACAGTTATGAAAGAAGCTCTCGAATGCTGGAGCGAAGACCTTGTAAGATCACTTCTTCCCAGAATTTATCAGATCATCAAAGAAATTGACAACAGATACCGTGCATATATCTGGAACACAACCTTCGATGCAGGCAAGGTTGAAGAAATGGCAATTATTTCAGGCGGCGTTGTGAAAATGGCTAACCTTTGTGTTGCTACCTGCCACAGTGTAAACGGTGTATCAGCTCTTCACTCACAGATTCTTAAAGACACAATCTTTAATTCCTACTATAATCTTACTCCCGATAAGTTCAAGAATGTAACAAACGGTATCGCTCACAGACGTTGGCTCTGTCAGGCTAACCCCGAGCTTACAGCTTACATCACAGAGCTCATCGGAGACGGCTTTATCTATAATGCAGACGAGCTTGAAAAGCTTAAGAAGTTTGCTAAGGATAAGAAGATTCTCGCAAACATTGAGAAAATCAAGACCAACAACAAGAAGGCATTCGCTTCATATGTAAAAGATAAGACAGGAATTGAGCTTGATCCTAACTCACTCTTTGATGTTCAGGTTAAGAGACTTCACGAATACAAGCGTCAGAATCTCAATGCACTTCAGATTGTTGCAAGATATCTTGAAATCAAAGAAAATCCTGACGGTGCTTATGTACCCCGCACATATATCTTCGGTGCAAAGGCTGCATCAGGCTACTTTATGGCTAAGAAGATTATCTCCTTTATCTGTGCTCTTGCTGATCTTATCAACAATGACCCCGATATGAGAGGCAGACTCAAGGTTGTTTATCTCGAAGATTATAACGTAACAATGGCTGAAAAGCTTATGCCCGCAGCTGATATTTCAGAGCAGATTTCACTTGCAGGTACAGAGGCTTCAGGTACAGGTAACATGAAGCTTATGATCAACGGCGCACTTACCCTCGGTACTCTTGACGGCGCTAATGTTGAAATTCACGAAGCAGTTACAGAAGAAAATATGTTCCTGTTCGGTATGACAACTCCCGAAGTTAACGACCTTAAGAGAAGGGGTTATGTACCCTCAAATTACCTCAGCGGTAATGCTGAGCTCAGAAAGGTTATTGCTTTCATCCAGGGCGGCGTAAACGGCAAGCAGTTCCCCGAAATTGCAAACATTGTCAACCACGACCCCTATATGGTGCTCGCTGACTTTGCTGATTACAGAGCTGCTCAGAAGAAGATCGATGAAGTATGGAAAGACAGAGAAAAGTGGAACAGAATGTCACTTCTCAATACAGCAGGCGCAGGCCGTTTTGCAACTGACCGTGCTATCAACGACTATGCAAGAGATATCTGGAACACAAAGCCTGTAAGATAAGATGTATAAATTAGCAATATTCGATCTCGACGGCACATTGCTCGATACTCTGGGCGATCTTCACGCGTCAGTGAATTTCGCTCTGAGAGATTTCGGATTTCCCGAAAGAACAATTGACGAGGTCCGCAGATTTATAGGCAACGGAGTTGTGAAACTTATGGAGCGCTCAACTCCTGACGGAACTGATCCCGTAACTCAGAAGGCGTGTCTTGATGTTTTCAGAGCTCATTATCTCGAGCATATGTCAGATACAACAGCACCCTATGCAAATGTTATCGGTCTGCTGAAAAGACTCAGAGAAAAAGACATAAAGATTGCGGTTGTTTCCAACAAGCTTCACTCAGCAGTTGAAGAGCTTTGCGAAAGCTATTTCACAGGTCTTATTGATAAGGCTGTGGGAGTTTCTGTTGAAGCCGAGAGAAAGCCGTCGCCCGTAAATGTAATCAGAACAGCTGAGCTTTTCGACTCAGAGCTTTGCGATTGCATCTATATCGGTGACAGCGAGGTTGATGTTCAGACAGCGCACAATGCGAATGTAAAGTGCATCGGCATAACCTGGGGCTTCAGAGACAGAGATTGTCTTTTGGATAACGGTTGTGATTATATTGCAGAAACAGCCGACGAGGTTTACAATCTGATAATCAAATGAAATAAACCGCTTTGAGCAAGGCTCAAGGCGGTTGTTTTTTGAAGCTTGCGGTGTCGGGGGCGAGATGGGGCTCCGTAAAATCGCTTTGCTATTTACGAGGATGCCCTCAGGGCATCCTCGCGCCGTTCACGGCGACGGAGCCCCCA
>JAGBSR010000020.1 GCA_017631745.1 Clostridia bacterium
AAGAAAGAATTTTCTCATATGCAAACAATGTTAATACAATCGACGGCGGTACTCACGAAACAGGTTTTAAAACGGCCCTTACAAAGGTATTTAACGAATACGGTAAAAAATACGGTTTTCTCAAAGACGGCGACACTAAGCTTGCAGGTGAAGACTGCCGTGAAGGTCTTGTAGCTGTTATTTCAGTTAAGCTCACAGAAGCTCAGTTTGAAGGTCAGACTAAGGGTAAACTCGGTAACACTGAAATTACCAAGCTCGTAAGTAACACAGTTTATAATAAGCTTTCAGATTTCTTTGAAGAGAATCCTCAGATTGCAAAAACAATCGTGTCAAAGTCACTTGATGCTTCAAGAGCAAGAGAAGCTGCAAGACGCGCAAGAGAAGCTGCAAGAAGAAAGTCTCCTCTTGAAAGCAACTCACTTCCCGGTAAGCTTGCAGACTGTACTGAAAAAGATCCCTCAAAGACAGAAATCTACATCGTAGAGGGTGACTCAGCGGGTGGTTCAGCTAAGGAAGGCCGCGACAGAACAATTCAGGCTATTCTTCCTCTTTGGGGTAAGATGCTCAACGTTGAAAAGTCAAGACCTGACAAGGTTATCTCAAATGAAAAGCTTCTCCCTGTTGTAACAGCTCTCGGTGCAGGCTTCAATGAAGATTTTGACGTTGAAAAGCTTCGTTATCACAAAGTTGTTATTATGGCCGATGCCGACGTCGACGGTGCTCACATCAGAACTCTTCTTCTTACATTCTTCTTCAGATATATGAGACCTCTTATTGACGGTGGCTTCGTATATATCGCACAGCCTCCTCTTTATAAACTCTCAAAGGGTAAGCGCCACGAATATGCTTATTCAGATGAAGAGAGAGACAGAATTATGGTCGAAATGCCCGGTGCTGATATTCAGCGTTACAAAGGTCTTGGTGAAATGGACCCTGAACAGCTCTGGGAAACAACAATGAATCCGGAAAACAGAATTATGCTTCGTGTAACTTTAGAAGATGCTATTGCTGCAGACGAAACCTTCTCAATTCTTATGGGTGACAAGGTTGAGCCTCGCCGTGAATTCATTGAAAAGAACGCTAAGTACGTTCAGAATCTTGACGTTTAATTAAGGATTTGATATAAAATGACACCCTACGGAATAGTTTATAGGGATAATCCGTATTCTCTGCAGAAAAGTGTAGAAATATGGCAAAAAAAATTCGGTGTTTTTAATATTAAAACATTTTTAAAGATAGGCGGTATATCTGCTGTTATACTCCTTGCGGTAAATCTTTTATTGGGTTTATTTACCGAAAGCGGACTTATGACATATATGAGTTCTTTTGTTATTATGCTTGTGCTGACCTTTGTTCTTATTTATATGGTTGTAAATAACACATATGTAAAACAGATGGCACTTGTAAATACTCAGAAAGAAGATAAGCAGATTGTGCTTTATGAAGACAGACTCGAATACAGCACAGGATATACAAGAGCGACCTATTATTACAGTGATATTATTTATTGCCACGAAAGTGCTGATATTATCACAATTATCACCGACACCGCCGCAATGCCTTTTTCAGTTCAGAAAAGTAACATCATAAAAGGCTCATACGAAGAGTTTTCATTTATTCTTCGCAGATGTATCGGAGGTAAATATGAATATGTGGGAGGTGCAAAGTAATGAAATACTTTTCCCTTTCATATATGCTCAGTGAAAAAGATTACAGCGACTATGAAAAGATAGTTTTCAAGGGCTCAATCATAATGTCAGCAAAAAGAATGCTTATTCCTTTTGTGTTGGTTGTAGCAATGTGTATCTTTATGGATGTTTTGTTCCTTATTTCAGCTCTTACTTATTTTGCACTGTCTATTATCATTCCTCAGTTCATAAACAGAGAGTTTTCTCATAAAACAAGAAAAAACTCAAAGCTTCTCAGAAGAATGATGAATATTGATTTTTATGATAATCATTTTGTGGTAAGCTATGAGCCCAACGAATATGTAAGAAGCCACAGCGAAAAGCATTACGGCTTTGATATGGTGCAGAATGTACTCGAAAGCGCAGAAAATATATATTTCGCTTTTAACGATAACAGCTTGCTTATAATACCAAAAGCAATACTCGACAGTGAAAAATACAATATGATAAGCAATCTTATAGCAAATCTCTTTAGAAACAAATATCAGAGACTCGGATAACATATAACCTGAAAAGATGGTGATTAAATGGAAAATTTAAATTACGAAAATCAAACAATTATTGACGTTGACCTGAACAGAGAAATGAGAAAGTCTTTCCTTGACTACTCAATGTCTGTTATCACTTCCCGTGCTCTTCCTGATGTAAGAGACGGTCTGAAGCCCGTTCACAGACGTATTCTCTACACAATGCACGAAAACGGACTTTATCCCGAAAAGGCATACCGTAAATGTGCCGACACTGTTGGTTCAGTACTGGGTAGCTATCATCCTCACGGTGACGCATCTGTTTATGATGCGATGGTTCGTCTTGCACAGAAATTCTCAACAAGATACATTCTCGTTGACGGTCACGGTAACTTCGGTAGCGTAGACGGTGACCCACCTGCTGCTTACCGTTACACTGAAAGTAAAATGAGCAAGGTTTCAATGGAAATGCTCACAGATATCGATAAAGATACTGTTGACTTTGCTCCCAACTACGACGACCGTCTCAAAGAGCCTACCGTACTTCCCTCCCGTTTTCCGAATATTCTTGTAAACGGTTCAACAGGTATCGCTGTAGGTATGGCTACAAACATTCCGCCTCACAACCTTGGTGAGGTTATTGACGGTATGTGCTATTATATCGACAACCCCGATGCTTCACTTGACGAGCTTATGCAGTACATCAAGGGTCCCGACTTCCCCACAGCAGGTATTGTTATGGGCCGTTCAGGCATCAGAGCTGCTTACGGTACAGGCAGAGGTAAGATTGTAGTTCGTGCAAGAACTGAAATTGTCGAAGGTAAAAACGGCAGATTCCAGATTGTTGTATCTGAGCTTCCTTATCAGGTAAATAAGCGCAGACTTATTGAATCTATTGCAGATTTAGTTAAAGATAAGAAAATCGAAGGCATTGCTGATATCAACGACTACTCCAACAGAGAAGGTATGCGTATGGTTGTTGACCTTAAGCGTGATGCTAACCCTCAGGTTGTGCTCAATCAGCTCTTCTCATATACACAGCTTCAGATTTCTTACGGTATTATTCTGCTTGCTCTTGTTGGTGGTGAGCCTAAGATTCTTACTCTTACTCAGATTCTCGACCATTACATAGCTCATCAGAAAGAAGTTATTGTAAGAAGAACAAGATATGACCTTAAAAAAGCTCAGGAAAGAGCTCACATCTTAGAAGGTCTTATGACTGCTCTTGACTTCATTGATGAAGTTATTGCAATTCTTCGCCGTTCAAAAGATCAGAGCGAAGGTAAGCAGGCTCTTATTGAGCGTTTCGGTCTGACAGATGTTCAGGCTGATGCTATCGTTAAGATGCGTCTCGGTCAGTTAACAGGTCTTGAAAGAACTAAGATTGAAGACGAGCTGGGCGCTCTTAAGATTAAGATTGCCGAATACACAGAAATTCTCAGCTCAGAGGCTAAGGTACTCGAGCTTGTTAAGACTGAGGCTATGGTTATCAGAGATAAATTTGCTGATGACAGAAGAACAGAAATTGCTGCTGTAAGCGGTGATGTTGATATTGAAGATCTCATTCCCGAAGAAGAGTGTGTATATACTCTCACAACTCTCGGTTATATCAAGCGTCAGCCTACTCAGGTTTACTCACTTCAGAACAGAGGAGGTCGCGGTGTTAAGGGTATGACAAGAAGAGAAGAGGACGTTGCAGAAACAATGTTCACCTGTTCAAGCCACGACTTTATTATGTTCTTTACCACTAAGGGTAAGACATACAGACTCAAGGGTTATGAGATTCCCGAAGGCAGTAAGCAGTCAAAGGGTATGAATGTAGTTAACCTTCTTCCTCTTGAGGGCGACGAAAAGGTAAGCTCAATGATCAGGGTACCCGATTTCGGCGGTGAAGATATCAAGTATCTCTGTATGGTTACCAAAAAGGGTATCATCAAGAGAACAGACCTTGAACAGTATAAGAATATCCGTAAGAGTGGTATTATTGCTATTAACCTTGATGAAGACGATGAACTCGCATGGGTACGTCTGACAGACGGTAATGATGATATTCTCGTTGCAACAAGAGGCGGTATGAGCATCCGCTTCAACGAAAACGATTGCCGACCCATAGGCAGAACTGCCCGCGGTGTTAAGGCTATCGAGCTTAAAGAAAATGATGAAGTTGTAGGCATGTGCGTAATTCCCGAAAATCAGGATGACAGCAAGAAGGTGCTTACGGTTTCAGATTCAGGTCTCGGCAGACTCAGTAACCACGATGAATACCGTGTTCAGACAAGAGCAGGTAAGGGTGTACTCAACTACCACACCGAAAAATACGGTGAGGTTGCTTCAGTGCTTCTTGTCAGCGATGAAAACGATATAATTCTCATTTCTTCCGACGGTATTATTATCCGTATCAAGGCTTCTCAGATAAACACTGTTTCACGTACATCAAAGGGTGTGCGTGTAATGAGAGTCAGCCAGGGCGAAAAGCTTGTTTCTGCAACAGCTGTTTCAAACAGTGAAGACGAAGAAACAACAGAAATAGCTTCTCAGGAAGAAACTGAAACAACTCAGGAATAATTAATAATTGGAAAGCCGATTTTTAAGCTTTATTTGAAGATAAAGATGATAATAAAAATTGGCTTTCATGGCTTTTAAAAATATGAAAGAAGTGAAACAATGAGGGTTAAGGCGAATAAAAACAAAAAAGTAAATCCTGTTTCGGCATTTCTTTGGAAAGATAAAAAAAGAAGAGCAAAAAATTTATATTTTCTGCTTGTTATGCTTCTTTGTGTTGTTACCGTCGGTATGGGCTATATAACTGAAAAGCTTGACCTTATGTCAACGGGTGACGATATAAATAATTCTGCAGGCAACGAAATAACTCCGGAAGTTATTTATGATGAAGAAGAGCTTGCTATTATGCAGGCTATTGATTCAGCCGGCTCGCTCAATGACTTTTTATATCAGTGGGCAAACAACGGCGGTGAGCTTTATTCAAGCAAAAATGTTATCAATGTTTTGCTTGTGGGTCTCGACTCTAAAAACGGCTTGCAGTACGGAGGAAATTCCGACTCACTTATACTTGTATCTCTTAACAAGAAGACTGAGAAAATAAGTATGTGTTCTTTCTTCCGTGATTCCTGGTGCTATATGGATATTGCAGGCAGAGAGCGTTACGCCAAGATTAACTCATCATATTTCCACGGGGGTCCCACAGCACTGATTGATACCATCGAAAGAAACTTCAAGATAGATATTGACTATTATGTTGCGGTTGACTTCTCATCCTTCAGAGATATCATCGATGCTCTCGGCGGTATCACTGTTGAGGTGCAGGAATATGAAGCTAATTATATAAACAGAACAAACCCTGATTTCCATATTGAAGCAGGTCCTGCTGTGCATCTTACTGGTAAGCAGGCACTTGTATTTGCGAGAATCAGAAAAAGTGACTATGACAGTGATGTCAGCCGTACCAGAAGACAGAGACAGGTTATAACCTCTCTTATTCAGAGTGCGAAAAATGCATCACTCAGTCAGCTCAATAATACTCTTGATGCTTTGTTCGCTTATGTTAAGACGGACCTTACTAAGTCGCAGATTCTTTCTTATGCGGCTCAGGCTCTTACAAAGGGCTGGCTTAATTATGAGATAACCCAGTTTACCTTGAGTGACAGCGAGATTTTTAAAACCGGATATGTAGGTAATGCTTCCGTGGTGTTTATTGATTATCCTCTTGCAGCTCAGAAGGTACAGACTGAGGTTTACGGTGAGAGTAATATAGTACTCGATGAAAATAGAGCAAAGGTTTTTGATTTTGTAACAAGATTTGGTTAATAAAGAGGTTTGATTATGGAACTTAAAATGGAAATAGGCACAGTACATGAAATTAATGTGACTGTAAATGAAAATATGACAGCTGCAAGTATGAAAAGCGGCAGCCTTGAAGTGCTTGCAACACCTTATATGATTGCCCTTATGGAGCAGGCTTCTGCTGAGCTTTGTCAAAAGTTTTTACCTGAGGGTATTTCAACAGTGGGCACAATGGTGAATATTCAGCACCTTGCTGCCACAAGTCTTGGTGCACCTGTTCGTACAGTGGCAACTCTTACTGATTTCGACGGAAGAAAGGCAAGCTTTGATGTTGTTGCCTATGATAACGCAGGCATCATCGGTAAGGGTACTCACGAGCGTTTCACAATTAAGGTTGATTCTTTCATCAGAAAAACACAGGAAAGAAAAAATATCGTTGCTGAATAAATTTAATATTTGTGAGGTAAGCCGATTTGTCAGAGTATGAATCGGCTGAGTTTTGTATGGCTGAGTTTGATTATGTAATTTTTGATTTTGACGGTACCGTAGCTGATACGGGTGAAGGAATATTAAAGAGTCTGCAGTATTCATTTACTGCTATGGGTGACCCCGAGCCTGATCTGAGTGACCTGAAAAAATTTATCGGTCCCCCGGTTTATTACAGCTACACTACTTTTTACGGTGTCAGCGAAGATAAGGTTGACCTTTATGTCAAGAAGTACCGCGAGCGTTACAGCGAGAAGGGTATTTATGAGTCAAAGGTCTATGACGGTATGATTGAACTTATTAATGCTTTAAAAGAAAATAATATAAAAGTCGGTATTGCTTCATCGAAGCCTGAAAGACTTATCTATGCGGTGGCTGACTATCTTGAGATAACAGATATGTTTGATGCGATTGTCGGTGTCAAGTCTGATAACAGCAAGCACTCCAGCAAGGCAGGTCTTATTACTCAGGCTATGGAAGAAATGGGTGCAACTGATAAGGATAAGGTGCTGATGGTCGGAGACAGAATGTTTGATATTGACGGAGCACACGAAGCGGGCATAAAATGCTGCGGTGCACTGTGGGGTTTTGGCAATGAAGAAGAGTTCAGAGCGCATAATGCGAAGTTTATTGTAAGTACGCCGCTTGAAATTATAAAATTAGTAAAATAAATCTAAATTAGAAAAATAATCGGCGTTATATATCTAAAACAGAATTATAACGCCGATACAATGTGAATATATGTCACATATTGATTTCTGTTGAATGGAAATTATTTTATAATACATAAGGTCGTTTTTAAAAAATCTATTAAATGATTTTGTGACTTATAAAATGGCTTTTTTCAACAAGAAATTAATATAATGTTGAAAACTATGACGATATAAAGGTTAGGGATTTTATGAAATATTATGCAAAGGATTATGATGTAATAGTTATCGGTGCAGGTCATGCAGGCATTGAAGCAGGTCTTGCTGCTGCCAGACTTGGCATGCAGGTTGGCGTCTTTACTATAAATATGGACTGGGTTGGCAATCTACCCTGTAATCCGTCAATTGGCGGTACATCAAAGGGACACCTTGTAAGAGAGATAGATGCAATGGGCGGTGAAATGGGCAAGGCAGCAGACGCCAATACACTTCAGAGCCGTATACTAAATCTCAGCAAGGGTCCTGCCGTGCATTCTCTCAGAGCTCAGATAGACCGTCGCAGATACAGCGAATATATGAAGCATGTAATGGAAAAGCAGGAAAATCTGGAGCTTGTGCAGGCTGAGGTTGTGTCACTTACTCAGAATGACGACGAAACCTGGCAGATTATAACAAGACTTGAGGCTATTTATAATGCTAAATGCGTTATCCTTGCAACAGGTACCTTCCTTGCAGGCAAGATATATGTAGGCGATGTATCTTATGACGGCGGTCCTGACGGAATGTTTGCATCAACAGACCTTGCTAAATCCCTTAAAGAGTTAGGTGTACCCACCCGTAGATTCAAGACAGGTACCCCCTCACGAGTAAACAGAAGAAGTATTGATTTTTCTTACCTTGAACGACAGGACGGCGATGAGGTTGTTGTGCCCTTCTCATTTGACGGTGAATATACTCCTGAAAATAAACTCCCTTGCTATATTAGCTATACAAACGATGAGACAAAACGCATTATTATGGAAAATATCCATCGCTCACCCTTGTACAGCGGTAAAATTGACGGCGTAGGCCCGAGATATTGTCCCTCTATTGAAGATAAGATAATGAGATTCTCTGAAAAACCTCGCCATCAGCTCTTTATTGAGCCTTGCGGTGAGAATACTGAAGAAATGTATCTTCAGGGTATGTCTTCATCTTTGCCCGAGGATGTACAGCTGAAATTCCTTAAGACAATTCCTGGACTTGAAAATGTGCAGGTTATGAGAACCGCATACGCTATTGAATATGACTGCGTTGATCCTCTTGCTTTGAAAGCTTCACTTGAATTCAAGGATTACAGCGGTCTTTTCGGCGCAGGTCAGTTCAACGGCTCAAGCGGATATGAAGAAGCTGCAGCACAGGGACTCGTTGCAGGTATCAACGCGGTACAGAAGATTTTAGGCAAAGAACCGCTTATTTTAGACAGAGCTTCTTCTTACATCGGTACTCTTATAGATGATCTTGTAACAAAAGGATGTTCTGACCCTTACAGAATGATGACTTCACGCTCAGAATACCGACTTATACTCCGTCAGGATAATGCTGATATCAGACTTACAGAGTACGGATATAAGGTTGGTCTTGTTGGAGAAGAAAAGTATCAGAGATTACAGACAAAGCTTAAGCTTATCGAAGAAGAGCTCGAAAGAGTATCAAAAGTGAGCATTTCACCTTCAAAAGAGTTAAACGATATGCTTGTTTCACGTGAAACATCACCTATGGCAACAGGATGCAGATTAAAAGAGCTTCTTAAAAGACCTCAGCTCAACTATGAAGTGCTCAAGGATTTTGATAAAGAAAGACCTGATTTGCCTAGAGAAGTATTCGAACAAGCAGAAATCAGCATAAAATATGACGGTTATATCAAGCAACAGTTATCGTTGGTTGAAGAAATGCGCAGACTTGAAGTTAAAAAGCTCAGCCAGGATATAGACTATACTGAAATAGTAGGTCTTCGCATGGAAGCTCAGGAAAAATTAAACAAAGTTAAGCCTGCTAATCTCGGTCAGGCATCAAGAATCAGCGGTGTAAGCCCTGCTGATATTTCTGTGCTTCTTATTTATCTTGCAAAAAGGAAGTGATTATATGGCAGAAGCCTTTATTTTAAAAGACTTATTAAAAGAAAAAGCTGAAATGTTTCACGTGAAACTTGATGAAACAGCTTTGGAAAGATTTGATATATACGGTAAATTGCTTGTTGAATGGAACGAAAAGATTAATCTTACAGCTATTACAGATCCTGAAGGCGTAACAATTAAGCACTTTCTTGATTCGCTGACGATTTTCAGCTATGTTGATATTCCTGAAGGTGCAAAAGTTATTGATGTCGGTACCGGCGCAGGTTTTCCGGGACTTGCAATGCTTATTGCACGCCCTGATTTGGATATAACTCTTATGGACAGCACTAAGAAGAGACTTATGGTAATTGAGAATATTCTTGAAAATATAGGACTTAGTGCTAATGTAGTTCACTCAAGAGCTGAAGATGCAGGTCAGAATAAGGCTTTCAGGGAACAATACGACTTTTCAACTGCAAGGGCAGTTACAAATCTCAGAGATTTAGCTGAATATTGCTTGCCCTTTGTTAAAGTTGGCGGAAGCTTTGTGCCTATGAAGAGTGCTAAGGCTCAGGAAGAAATAGCTGAAGGTAAGAAGGCCATTCACGTATTGGGCGGACAGATTATTAAACAGGATACCTTTGATTTGCTTGATTGCGGTGAGAGAACTATAATTAATGTCAAAAAGATTTCGTCAACACCTGCGAAATATCCCCGACCTTCGGCAAAAATTGCAAAGAATCCTATTAAATAAAGGCTTTTCTTGCAGAATACATAAGAATATTGTAAAACGATTTTTGTGGACAACCTCTCTTTGCTGTGATAATATCTATGCGAAGAGAGGTTTTAATATCTCTTTATTTAAACGGAGGTATTATCCATGATAAGTGAAAAGCCCAGAACAGCAGGACAAGTACTGCTGATACCAAATGATCAGATATATCCTAATCCGAATCAGCCAAGACAGGTCTTTGATCAGGAGGAATTGGTAAATTTAGCTATAAGTATAAGAATGAACGGCATATTGCAGCCGATTACTGTAAGGCAGACAGATAAAGGATATGAGTTGGTTTCAGGTGAAAGACGACTCAGAGCATCTAAATTAGCAGGACTTATATCAATTCCTTGCATTGTAGTAGATGTAAATAATATGAAATCTGCTGTATTTGCCTTGATAGAGAATCTGCAAAGGCAAAATCTCAATTATTTTGAGGAAGCAATAGCTATTGACAGACTAATGAGTGAATACGGGTTGTCTCAGGAGGATGCTGCGAGGCGACTCGGAAAAGCACCGTCGACCGTATCGAATAAACTGAGATTACTGTCTTTACCTGAGCAAGCAAGAAATAAGTTGATGGAAAACGGACTTACAGAACGGCATGCAAGAGCTCTGCTGAAGCTTGAAAAGGATGAAGTAATGGGAGTTCTGGAAAAAATAATAGACAAAAAGCTTAATGTTACTCAAAGTGAAGAACTCATTGAAGAAGTGCTTGATAAAAAAGATTCACCTAAAAGGAACACCAAGAGAATGTTCAGTGATGTGAAGATATTCCTTAATACTATAAATTCGGCAGTGGATACAATGAAAAAATCAGGAATCGGTGCTGATATTAAGCGCGAAGATACGGGCGAAAGCTACATATATCGAATAGAGATACCAAAAAGACTGATGTATAAGTTGCCGGAAAAACAAACAGCCCTCAGTTCAGTGGCTACACTGCATAGCAGTGATTCCATATAATCATATCTTTCTCTTTCACACCCCAAGAAGAAAACCACCCTTTATGGGTGGTTTTCTTCACAGTTTCACGTGAAACATAAGACTTTTTTCAAAAAAATCTTGTATAAGGCTTTAAAAATAAAAAATACTGTGCTATAATAAATTTTATAAAGGCTAAAAACAGCAGAAAGGTAAATATTATGGGAAAAACCATAGCAATTGTAAACCAAAAAGGCGGCGTGGGCAAAACAACAACATCCGTTAACCTTGCGGCTTCAATCGGCAGCTTAGGTTATAAAACTTTATTGGTGGATGTTGACCCTCAGGGTAATGCTACCAGCGGTCTTGGTGTAAATAAAAAAGAGGTTGAAAAATCAACCTATGATATGATAGTTGCAGGCGTAAAGGCAGAGGATATTCTTATTGAAACTCCCTTTAAAAAGCTTGACCTGCTTCCGTCTAATATCAATCTTGCAGGTGCAGAGCTTGAGCTTGTTGATATGCAGGGCAGAGATTCCCGTATAAAAAATGCTCTTGCTCCTCTTAAGGAAAAGTATGACTTTATAATCATTGACTGTCCTCCGTCATTAGGTCTTATTACTGTCAATGTTCTTGCGTGTGCTGACAGTGTGCTTGTACCTATTCAGTGCGAATATTACGCGCTTGAGGGTCTCTCACAGCTTATGAATACAATCAGACAGGTTAAGAGACTTTACAATCCGCTTATTGAGCTTGAAGGCGTACTTCTGACAATGTATGATGGCAGACTTAATCTCACACAACAGGTAGTCAATGAGGTTAAGCGCTTTTTCCCGCAGAAGGTATATTCAACAGTAATTCCCCGAAATGTAAGACTTTCAGAGGCTCCTTCCTTCGGTCAGCCTGTGCTCTATTATGATAAGTCTTCAAAAGGCAGCGTTGCTTATGTTGATTTTACAAAAGAATTTCTTAATAAGAATAATAAACGTCCGAGAGGATAAATAAGGAGGCAAATATGGCACCGAAAAAGAAAGCTGGGCTCGGCAAGGGCCTCGATGCACTTTTTATCGATAACTCCACAGAAGAAAACGGCGACAAGCTGGTCAATATCAACGATATTGAGCCTAAAAGAGACCAGCCCAGAAAACATTTTGACGAAGAAGCTTTAAAAGAGCTTGCAGACAGCATTGCAATGCACGGCGTTATTCAGCCCTTGTTGGTACGCCCATTAAGTGACGGTGGCTATCAGCTTATTGCTGGCGAAAGAAGATGGCGTGCTTCCCGTATGGCAGGACTTACTCAGGTACCTGTAGTAGTAAGAGAAATGACTGACGAAGAGGCTATGGAGTTAGCTCTTATCGAAAACTTACAGCGTGAAGATCTGAATCCTATAGAAGAAGCAGAGGGTTTCAAGCTTTTAATGGATACTTATTCATTCACTCAGGAGCAGGCTGCTGAAAAGGTAGGCAAATCAAGACCTGCTGTGGCAAATGCACTCAGACTCCTTGCACTTCCTGAAGAAGTACTTGATATGGTAAAGGAAGGAATTATTTCATCAGGTCACGCGAGAACTCTTCTTCCTTTATCAGATAAGAAGCTGATAATTAAATTAGCTGAAGAAATTTCCCAAAAGGAATTAAGCGTACGCGAAACTGAAAGAATAGTTAAAACTCTTCTTAAACCTAAGAGTGAAATCGTAAAGAAAAAGTCCAAGAGAGACCCCTATTACGATGAATGCGAGATAGCAATTCGTGAAGAGCTTGGCAGAAAAGCAAAAATTAATGTTTCAAGGGGCAATAAAGGTTCAATTGAAATCGAATTTTTCAGCAAAGAAGACTTACAGAGCATACTTGAAGCTCTTGCAGGCAACTAATATAATAGAAATAACATAAGGAGTAATAAAAAATGTTAGATATTAAACTTATCAGAGAAAATCCCGATAAAGTAAAAGCTGCAATGAAAACAAGAAACAAGGATATGGATGCAATCGTTGACGAAATCCTTGCTATTGACAAGCAGGTAAGAGAGCTTACACAGAAAGCAGATGCTCTCAAGGCTGAGCAGAATGCTGCAAGCAAGCAGATTCCTCAGATTAAAAAAGAGGGCGGCGACATCAGCGAGATTATGACTCGTATGAATGCAATCAAAGAAGAAGTTAAGGTTCTCGACGCTGATAAGGCTGAGCTTGCTGCAAAGCAAAAGACAATGATGTACGAGTTCCCCAATGTACCCTCAGACACAACACCCGTCGGCAAGGATGACAGCGAAAACATTGAAATCCGTCGTTGGGGCGAGCCCAGAAACTTCGACTTTGAAGCAAAGGCTCATTGGGATATCGGTGCAGATTTAGGTATTCTTGATCCCGAAACTGCTGCAAAGGTAACAGGCGCAAGATTCCACTTCTACAGAGGTCTTGGCGCAAGACTTGAAAGAGCTATCATCAACTTCTTCCTTAACACACATACAGAAAACGGCTATACAGAAGTATTCCCTCCCTTTATGGTTAACCGTGCTTCAATGACCGGTACAGGTCAGCTTCCAAAGTTTGAAGAAGATGCTTTCAAGCTTACAAACGACTACTTCCTTATCCCCACAGCAGAGGTACCCGTTACAAATATGTACCGTGATGATATTATGGACGGTGCTCAGCTTCCTATGAGCTTCTGTGCATATTCAGCTTGCTTCAGAGCAGAAGCAGGTTCAGCAGGCAGAGACACAAGAGGTCTTATCAGACAGCATCAGTTCAACAAGGTTGAACTTGTTAAGTTTGCAAAGCCCGAAGAAAGCTATGCTGAGCTTGAAAAGCTTACAAACGATGCAGAAAGAGTACTTCAGCTTTTAGGTCTCCCCTACAGAGTTGTTGCTCTTACAACCGGTGACATCGGCTTCTCATCAGCTAAGACATATGACATCGAAGTATGGATGCCTTCATACGGCAGATATGTTGAAATCAGCTCCTGCTCAAACTTTGAAGACTTCCAGGCAAGACGTGCATCAATCAGATACAAGAACGGTCCTAAGGATAAGGCACAGCTTGTGCACACACTTAACGGTTCAGGTGTTGCAATCGGCAGAACAACTGCTGCTATTCTTGAAAACTATCAGAATGCAGACGGCAGTGTAACAATTCCCGAGGCACTCAGACCTTATATGGGCGTAGATGAAATCAGATAACAGCGCGTTTTTGGTTACTTTTTTGGCGCCAGCAAAAAGTAACGCCACGCGGCGAGCGCAATATAATAAAAAGCGATGTAGTTTTAATTCTACATCGCTTTAATTTTTTATGTATTGCGGGACTCCGTCCCACACCCTGCAAACTTTTGAAAAAGATTGACAAAACTTTACTTATTAGCAATAAGTCAGCTTTAATGCATCTAAACAAATAGCCGCAAGCTTACCGCCATACGCCGCACCGCAATCAAGAGCTATGTGTCCGTTTTTGGAATAAACCTTGCCCATAAACTTCTGATTGATTGCAACTGTGGGAGTATGTCCTGTAATAAGATATTTATTTTTGAAATAAACCTTAGAATAATCAGTCTCTGCAAAAACAAAATCTTCTTCAGCATATTCTTCAAGGTTCTTGCCGTCTTCAAAATTGT
>JAGBSR010000154.1 GCA_017631745.1 Clostridia bacterium
AGCTATGGCTGAAAACGGCGTAAAAAGTGCAATTATAGTTTCGAGCATAACCTTCGGTATGGGACATATAATTAATCTGTTTAACGGCTCGGGCGCAGAGCTTCTGCCAAATATTCTGCAGATAATCTACGCTACGGCGGCAGGCTTTATGCTTGTTATGATTTTCCACAAAACAGGAAGTCTTATCCCCTGCATTGTGTTTCACGGAATTTTCAATACCTTGAGTGTCTTTGCTGACGAGAGTGTATTAAGTTTAAATCAGCGGATTATTTCCTGTGTTTTTCTTGTGGTTGTCAGCGGCGGATACGGGGCATATATTGCTCTGAAAGTAAAAAAGATAAATAAGTAAAGTTTTGGTCAAGCTTTTACAAAAGCTTGCGGGTCGCAGGGCATCGTTGCCGAAGCACCGCCGGTGGCGGATAAAGCGAGGCGAGGATGGCGCAGCGGTCAAAATTGCTCGGTGCTCCAAGCCGATAAGCAATTTTGGGAACCGCAAGAGGTAAGCCCTGCCACACAAGAAAATTATAGATTACTTTAATGGTACGCGGGTGAAGCTCGCGTACCTTTTACTTTTATCCCGCCGAGGGAGTTATGCAAAAAAGAAAACAGCAGATTTTGGCCTGCTGTTTTTTGTTTGTTAAATTGGATTTTGCAACCGCTTTCTATTATTTGTTTTTTAATTTCTCTACATTTTCCAAGTAAATGGATACCTCGCCACATTTTGGACAGATAGCCACTTTAGGTTCCTCCATTCTTCCACCCCACCATTTGTTTTCATCATCTGTCAACACTAAACCATAGGCTGCACCTTTAACTTTAATACCACAATTTTCAATCATTGCTATATCGCATCTAATACACTTACGCATAATAACCTCCATAAAGTCAAATTCATCAATCTCATTATACCACAAACCACCCTAACCATCAACCCCTCTCGGCGGGTTGATGCTATCCCACACAGCCAACGTCCGACGCGTCCCACAAAAAAAGGACGGCCAATGGCCGCCCCTACATCTTTATTTATCGTCCTCGCCAGACGGGCGTTACTTTTGCTATCGCCCAAAAGTAACCAAAACGCGATGATTTTTTAGTCGCTAATCTTACTCAAAAACGCCTGCAATCTCTCTGTCTTGGGATTGCTGATAAGCTCCTGTGCCTTGCCCTCTTCTGCAATTACACCATTATCCATAAACACAATGTAATCGCTGACCTCTTTGGCAAAAGTCATCTCGTGGGTAACAATTACCATTGTCATATTTGTCTTGGCAAGCTCGCGGATAACCTTTAAAATCTCACCTGTAAGCTCAGGGTCAAGGGCTGATGTAGGCTCGTCAAAAAAGAGAATCTTAGGCTCGAGTGCCATAGCTCTCGCAATTGAAACTCTCTGCTGCTGACCGCCCGAAAGCTCGCAAGGATAGTTGTGAATCTTCTCGCTAAGACCCATATCAGCAAGGAGCTTGAGAGCCTTTTCTTCGATTTCAGCAAGTATCTGCTTCTTATTCTGCTTATAGTCAGGTCTTTCCTTAGCCTGAAGCTTAACAGCAAGAGTCACATTGTCAAGCACATTGTACTGCGGAAAAAGATTAAACTGCTGAAACACAAGACCGATCTTCAGCTGTTTTTCTCTTGTCTCTTTTGCGTTTTTCTTGGACTTATCAGCACCGTCGAAAATCACATCACCGTCAACGGTAATAAGTCCGCTGTCTGCTGTTTCAAGGAAGTTTATACAGCGAAGAAGTGTCGTCTTACCGCTGCCCGATGAGCCGATAATCGACAGCACCTCGCCCTCATTAAGAGAAAAGGAAACGCCCTTGAGGACCTCGGTTTTGCCGAAGCTTTTTTTGATATCTTTAACTTCAAGTATAGCCATTGCCTTTCCCTCCTTATGATTTGAAATAGTCCAGCTTCTTTTCTATCTTGTTGAACACTATTGTAAGAATACCGCAGAACAGCAAGAAGAATATACCTGTATAGAACAACGGCCAGATAAGACCTTTGCCCGAGAATGCATTCGCAGCCATAATGATTTCAGTTACAGCGATAACATTTGAAAGTGATGTATCCTTGATAAGAGTCATAATTTCATTACTCATAGGCGGCACGATATTTTTCACAACCTGAAGAAGAACAACTCTGAAAAATGTCTGAGTCTTTGTCATACCAAGCACCTGTCCGGCCTCGTACTGACCCTTGGGTATGCTCTCAATACCGCCACGGTAAATCTCTGAGAAATAACAGGAATAATTGATTACAAAAGCTATTACTGCAGCTGTCATTCTCGGATTGCTTCCGGGAATCTGCCAGCCGAAAACAAGTCCCGGCATATACATAACAACAAAGAGCTGAAGCATAAGAGGTGTGCCTCTTATAGCCCAGACAAAGCCTCTTGTCAGCACTTTCAAAGGAGCAAACTTTGACATTGAGCCAAATGCAACTATAAGGCCCAAGGGCAATGAAAGCAAAAGTGTGATTGTGAAAAGCTCGACATTATAAAGAAAACCTTCGAGCAATTCTTTATTTACAACACTGAACATTATTTAACCTCAATTCTCAAACTCATATATACAGCCAAAATGCCGTCTGTCAAAGACGGCACATGGTTATTCGTCAATTTTTATTATTCAGCAATAATCTGTTCCTGAAGCTTGTATGTTGCAGCGATTTCTGCAAGCTCACCACTTGCAACAAGCTTTGATATAGCTTCGTTTACAGCAGCTGTTGTATCGCTGCCCTTACGGAATGCAATACCGTACTGTTCGTCAGCAAATGCAACACCGTCAACAACAACGAGATCTTCATAGTCTGTGCCTTCACCGATCATACCGATTGAAAGTACATAGTCAACTACACAAGCATCTGCAACGCCCGATTTAACTTCAATGAGAGCCTTTGCCTGAGTATCAACATCAGTGTAGTTAGCTTCAGCGAAGAAAGGATCTTCCTGAGCAACGCCTGCGCCTGCTGATTCGATTTCAGCAACGATGTTTGCACCCTTTACATCTTCTGCAGTAAGATACTTATCAGCATTTTCAGCCTTAACGATAAGAACCTGCTTATTAGCCATATAAGGTGTTGAAATTGACATTTCAGCTTCTCTTTCGGGAGTAATTGTCATACCGTTCCAGATACAGTCAATATTCTTACTTGCAAGCTCGGTTTCCTTTGCTTTCCAGTCAATCTTCTGGAACTTGGGCTCAACGCCGAGTTCTTTACAAACAGCCTTAGCAAATTCTGTTTCAAAGCCTACAAAGTTACCTTCTGCATCTATGTAGTTCATAGGAGCGAATTCTGTGTAACCGATAATCATTTCGCCTTTTTCTTTGATGTAGTCGATGTCTGATGCTGTTTCGGGAGTTTCAGGTTTGTCACCGCAAGCTGCAAGTGTGAAGCACATTACAACTGCAAGGATAGCTAATACAATAGCAATAGTCTTCTTTTTCATAATTATTTTCTTCCTTTCGGGATATAATTTTGCGATTTTTAAATTCATCGCTTTAGCGTGGTAATATATTAACACATTACCACAATAATGTCAATAGCGTTATCAAATAAAATTGTGCCCTCATATTTAATCTAATAAAATTCGTCTAAACTCACAAAAGCCTGTTAATTATTTCTACAACTATAACTATTTACATTTATATTTGCGTGTGATACTATTTTTATAATGAAATAAAAATCAGGAGGCAAAAATATGAAACTTTATTACGACATTCAGGACAAGCCCAAATTTCCGCAGCTTATAATCTATGCTATTCAGCAGCTGCTTGCAATTATGGCGGCAACTTTGGTGGTACCCCTTATCATAGGACATGATATGCAGCCTTCAGCTGCCCTCTTCGGTGCAGGTGTGGGCACACTTATCTACCAGCTTTTCACAAGAGGCAAGAGTCCCGTTTTCCTTGGCTCATCATTCGCATTTATCGGCTCAATGTCAGCGGCATTTGCAGGCGGTGTATCAGCAGCTCTCGGTTATGCAGGTATCATCCTCGGTGCGGTTTTTGCAGGTCTTGTTTATGTTGTTATCGCTCTGCTTGTTAAGTTTGTCGGCGTAAACTGGATTGACAAGCTTATGCCCAAGCAGGTTATCGGCCCCACAGTTGCTATCATCGGTCTTTCACTTGCAGCTAATGCCATCGGAGACTTACAGAAGGGCGATGTAAACACACTTGTAGAGATTGAAGGCGAAATGGCAAGCCAGATGCTCACCAATCCCCTTATCGCTGTGCTTTGCGGTCTTGTTGCTCTGTTTGTTACAATGATATGCTCAACCTACGGCAAAAAGTCAATCAAGCTTATCCCCTTTATTATCGGTATCCTTTCAGGTTATGCGCTCGCAGCTGTCTTTACAGTTATCGGCAACAGCGCAGGCATCGACGCTCTTAAGGTTATCGACTTCGGCGTATTCAGCCAGATGTCACTTTTCGAAATTCCCAACTTTACATTCCTTACCGCTATAGACGGCATCAAGGAAATCAACGCTTCATATATCGGTACAATCGCAATGGCATATCTGCCCGTAGCATTTGTAGTATTTGCTGAGCATATCGCTGACCACAAAAACATCTCTTCTATTATAGAAAAAGACCTTCTTAAAGAGCCCGGTCTTGACAAGACTCTTTTAGGCGACGGTGTAGGCTCAATGTTCGGTGCATTCTTCGGCGGTTGCCCCAACACAACCTACGGTGAAAGCGTTGCCTGCGTAGCTATTACAAGAAACGCATCGGTTGCAACCATCAGAGCTGCGGCTATCGGTGCAATCCTCATTTCGTTCTTCTCACCCTTCGTTGCATTTGTTGATTCAATTCCTGCTTGCGTAATGGGCGGTGTTTGTATGGCACTTTACGGCTTCATCGCAGTATCAGGTCTTAAGATGATTCAGAGTGTTGACCTTGAAGACAACAGAAACCTTTTCACAGTTTCAGTTATTCTCATTTCAGGTATCGGCGGTCTTACACTCAGCTTCGGTAAAATCACAATCACAGCTGTTGCTTGTGCACTTATTCTCGGCATCATCACAAACCTCGTACTCGGCAAGAAAAAGGCATAACAATGCATTTCAGGCATCGGCGCCATAGTCGGCTTTGTTGCTATGTCTGTGGTTGCAAGCATTTTCTCAATCCCTGCAGAGCTTGTATCGGGTACTAAAGCTGTCAGCAAATTTCTTATGCTAAGTGCTCTTGCGGCAATAGATCTCAATACCTCTTTTTCAAGCTTCAGAAAGTCAGGCATACGCCCTATAATTCACGGCTTCATAATATCAGCTCTTGTAGTTATTGTTGCACTGGTTGTCGAAATTGTTATTGGCATTGTATAAAATTTAATGCATAAAAGGCAGCAGAAATGCTGCCTTTTATTTATTGAGGTTGTTATAGTATAAAGGTCGGGGGCTCCGTCGCCGTGAACGGCGCGAGAGTACTTTGTACTCTCGGAAATCGCCATTGGCGATTTCACGGAGCTCCCGCTTCCTCGGCTGATGCCGCTGAATAAAAAAGTAAATCAAAATCTCCCTTTCCTTCTTCAACACTCTTATCCGACCATCGGACCAAAACTACACCTATAGCTCCGTTATCAGCGAGCACAGGCTGAAACTCATTTGATATACATTAATATTATGTCCTCTTCTTTTCCCGAAAAAAAGACGGGAAAGCAAGTCTTTTTCTGAGCTTGCTTTCCCGCATACCGATAATATTAACTTTGTTATATTGCCCTCGCCGGGCGGGCGTTGCTTTTTGCTGACGCACGAAAAGCAACCAAAAACTCGCTCTTATTACTGCTTTGCGCCGTCGTCGAACTTTTCAAGCACCTTAACACTTGCTGCAAAACACTTTGCAAGACAATCCTTGTTAAGAGCTTCAGGTGTGTCGAGTCTTGTGTGATAGAAATCGGGAAGTGCATGGTTAAGAGCTGTGATACCTGTTGCGCGCATACCTGCCTGAGCGAATGCTGCTGAGTCTGTTGCACCGCCGAGAGGAGGTACAAAGCCCTTCTTAACGGGAATACCGAGATCCTGACAAGCTTCATAGAAAAGATCTGAAACATCCTTGTCAACCTTTACTGTTGAGTTAAGGTCACGGTAGTTTACCATAAGCTGCTCTGACTGAGTAATTGTATCGTATGAATATACAAATGTGGGCACATCGTCAAACTCTTTAGCGTGAGCTTCGCACCAAGCCTTTGCACCGCGAAGACCTGCTTCTTCTGAGCCTGTAAGAACAACACCGATTTCTGTGTTTTCAAGTTCAATGCCTTCATCCTTGAGGAACTTGAGAATTGCAAGACCCATATAGCAGCCTGTGAGGTTGTCGTTTGCACCGTCAACTACTCTCTTCTTGTTCCACATAAAGTAAAGGCCAAACCAGAAGGGTGCAAAAACAAGAGCAACAAGACCGAGTGTTTTTGCGAGATCGGGATTGCTGTCGAATGCACCTGCAAGCTTTGCAATTGCAATGCCGAGAGTATAGAAAGCTCCCACGAAGCAAATCATCATATGAATGTCAAAGCCGAGATATGTAAACATATACTTGAAAGGCCATTCCCAAGTTGCGTCGGGATGACCGTTGAAGATAATTCTGCGCTTAACTTCGCCTGTGGGCTTTTTGAAGCCTGCTGCATTATGACCTGTTTCTTCTTTGAAAACCTTATCAACTGTCTTCTTGTAAAGACCGAACTGTAAAACACAAAGAACAAGGCCTAATGCGATAAACACGATTGAAAGAGCAGGGATGAAGAAATAAGAAGCAAGTGCAAGGAAGCAGCAAGTGATTGTGAAATAAATCCAGCCATAGAAGGAGTCGGGATTTTCTTTGAACTCGTCAACATAAACTCTGTCACAACCGTATTCCTTCATCTGCTTTGCAGCATATTCACAAGCCTGGTGCTCACCCTTTGAGCCGGGGGCGCGTTTTTCAAACTTTTCACAGATATAGGTTATTTCATCAACCATATACTGAGCAGCCTGATCTTTTTTGTCAATGATTTGTTTAAGATTCATAATATCTCTCCTTTATTTTGTAATTGTCTATAGTTTATCACAAAATATTGAACAGTTCAATAATATTTTAACTAATTTTATCAAATATAATTGAGATGTTTGTGATATTTATCCTTTTATAGCAAAAGCATGAGTTTTTTACATTATTGTCGTAAAATTTTTAGTTAAATTATATTTACATTTATAATGTAAAGTGGTAAAATAAAGAACGGTAATCTTATTTTATTGCTAGAATGAGAATTTAGGAGGAATAAATATGGCTAGAAAAAAGAAAACCATGGACGGTAATAATGCCGCTGCTCACGTGTCATATGCTTTCACAGAAGTTGCAGGTATTTACCCTATTACACCGTCAAGCCCTATGGCAGACTATGTTGATCAGTGGTCAGCTCAGGGATTAAAAAATATTTTCGGTACAAGAGTAAACGTTGTTGAAATGCAGTCAGAAGCAGGTGCCGCAGGTACTGTTCACGGCTCACTCGCAGCAGGTGCTCTTACCACAACCTACACAGCTTCACAGGGTCTTCTTCTTATGATCCCCAATATGTACAAAATCGCAGGCGAGCTTCTTCCCAGCGTTTTCCACGTATCAGCTCGTTGTGTAGCATCACACGCACTTAACATCTTCGGCGACCACTCAGACGTTTATGCTTGCCGTCAGACAGGCTTCGCAATGCTCGCTGAAACAAATACACAGGAGGTTATGGACCTTGGTGCTGTTGCTCACCTTGCAACAATCAAGAGCCGTGTACCTTTCCTTAACTTCTTTGACGGTTTCCGTACATCACACGAACTTCAGAAAATCGAAGTTTGGGATTTTGACGACCTCAAGGAAATGACAGATATGGATGCTGTCGAAGCATTCCGCAAGAGAGCTCTTAACCCCGAGCGCCCCGTAATGCGCGGCTCACACGAAAACGACGATATTTTCTTCCAGAACAGAGAAGCTTGTAACAAGTATTACGATGCAGTTCCCGAAATCGTTGAAGAATATATGGGTAAGGTTAATGCTAAGCTCGGCACAAACTATCAGCTTTTCAATTACTACGGTGCTCCCGATGCTGAAAAGATCATCATCGCTATGGGTTCAGTAAACGACGTTGCTGAAGAAGTTATCGATTACCTTGTAGCAAAAGGCGAAAAGGTTGGTCTTGTTAAGGTTCGTCTTTACAGACCCTTCTCAGCTAAGCACCTTCTTGCTGCTATTCCCGAAACTGTTAAGAAAATTGCAGTTCTCGACAGAACAAAAGAACCCGGCTCACTTGGCGAACCTCTTTACCTTGATGTTGTTACAGCTCTTGCTACAAACGGCAGAGGTAACATCGAAGTAATCGGCGGCCGTTACGGTCTCGGTTCAAAGGATA
>JAGBSR010000155.1 GCA_017631745.1 Clostridia bacterium
ATTCTCTGCCCATATACAGCTCGTTAAGCTCTTTGTAGAGAACGTTCAGGCTTTCACCGTCAACGATAATATGATGAAGAACGAGCATAACGGTGTTACCGCAATAGCCTGCCCTGATGAGAGGAGCCTTGCTGAGCTCGAAGGGAGTGTTGAAGGCAGACATATCATCACCTTCAAGCTTAAGAAGACTGATTTCTGCCTTGTCTTCAATTATCTGAAGAATATGGCCGTCTTTATTTTCAAAGCGAGTTCTTAAGCTTTCGTGCCTGTCAATGAGCATATTGATAGCTGCTTCTAACCTTTCAGGACAAAGCACTTCTGTTCTGAATGCGGAGGGGATATTGTAGTGGGGAGAGTCAGGCTTCATCATCTGAGCTGTATATACTCTCATCTGAGCAGCAGTAGCCGGAAGCTCTTTTGCATACTCAATCTTATCATATACAATTTCACTTTTTGCAAGGGCGTCAGCCAGCTCTCGGATATCTTTGCATGCGAAGATTGACTTTATGGGTACTGTGTAGCCTACAGCTTCAAGCTTTGCCGTAAGCTCAATTGCTTTAAGGCTGTCGCCGCCGATGTCAAAGAAATTATCAAGCATACTTGCTTTTTCTGCTGCTAGTACGTCGCATATGCATTGGCTGAGAATGATTTCCTTTTCGGTTTCGGCGGGAACATATTCAGTTTCGGCAGATATATTTTCAAGGTCAATTACAGGAAGATCATTTCTGTTTGTTTTACCGCTTGTGGTAAGGGGCATTTCTTCAAGGTGTGTGAAGATGTGGGGGAGCATATATTTAGGAAGGCTTCTTCCGATTTCTTCACGGAGCTCTTTTGCTGCTTTTTCCTGACCTGTATAGAATGCGCAGATAAGCTGGCGTTCTGATTTATCCTTTCTGACCACCACAACGGCTCTTTCTATACCTGCAACTGACTGGATTGCACTTTCAATTTCACCGAGCTCAATACGAAGACCACGTATTTTTACCTGAAAGTCGCTTCTGCCCACAAAGACGATATTGCCGTCTTCACGCCAGTAAGCATTGTCGCCTGTTCTGTAGAGCTTGCCTTCGCCGAATGGGTTGTCGATGAACTTCTCTGCTGTGAGCTCAGGTTGACCAAGATAGCCTGCACTTACGCCGTCACCGGCAATGCAAAGCTCGCCTGTTACCCCTATAGGTACAAGCTTCATGTGTTTGTCGACGATATATACCTGTGTGTTGGCTAAAGGTTTACCGATAGAAATATTATCGGCATCGTTGATTTTTGCTGTTGTCATCCATACAGTTGCTTCAGTTGGTCCGTAGATATTGAATATATCTGCATCGGTTACAGCTTGCAGTCCTTTTACAAGGGTACTGTCAAGAGCTTCACCGCCAAGAATGATAGTGCGTAAGCTTCTGAGATAGGATAAATCAGATTTATCTGACATCAAAGACATCATCTTAGTTGGTGTTGTCTGAATGACATCTGCGGGATGCTTTGAAAGCAGGTCAGATAATTTGCTCTGTATTCTTGCCTGGCCTTCGTCTGCAAGGATAATTTCAAGACCGTTAACAAGCGGGAGAAGGCTTTCAGTTACAAATATATCAAAACCTAAGGTTGTGACAGAAAGAATTCGCTTGCAATCCTTTCCGGTTACACCAAAGAAGACATTTTTAGAATTTGCACTTACATAGTTCACAACATTTCTGTGAGTTAAAAGTGTACCTTTAGGCTTACCTGTAGAACCTGAGGTATATATACAATAGCACAGATCGGATGAATCAACTGAGTTGGCAGGTTTTTTGATGTTGATGTTATCGATGAGTGAATTGATATTTTCATCGGTGATACAGAGCTTTGCAGAACTGTCGTTGAGCATATATTCTATTCTGTCGTCAGGATAATCGGGATCGATCGGAAGATAGGCTGCACCGGACTTAAGAATACCGAGCATTGCAGAAAGAAGGTAGCTTTTTCTCGGAAGCATAAGCCCCACAATATCGCCTTTGCCTATGCCTCTTTCGATAAGGCTGTGGGCAATTCTGTTAGCCTCTTCGTTCAGTTCCATATATGTCAGAGTTTTATCAACAGCTACAACTGCTGTTTTATCGGGTGTTTTTTCTGCTTGTTCTTCAAACAGCTCGTGGATGCATTTGTCTTTGGGGTAGTCTGCAGCTGTATCATTGAATATCTCGAGCAGTTTCATATCAGTAATGGAAATGTCCTTGATAAGTTTTGTATCATCAAGACACAGTTCAAGAATGCGCATATATGCATGAGAAAGGAATGAAATTGTCTTTTCTTCAAACAGATCTGAGCAGTACTCAATGAGAAGCACAACATCGGTATCGCGAGGAACAATATACATACCGATATCACATTTAGCACCGGAAAGAGGTACAGGCATAGCAACAGCCTTGCTGTCTCCGAAAACAATATCAGCACTGTGTTCACGCTGGTAGGTGAACATAGTATCAAAAAGAGGATGTCTGCCTGCAGTCATTGTATTGAGTTTTCTTACTAGTTCACCGAAGGGATATCTCTGGTTTTCCATAGCGGATACGGAACTTTCTCTGATTTCATCAAGAAATGCAGAAATTTTCTTTATTCCCTCAGGCTTACATCTTAATGCCAGTGTGTTTACAAACATACCTACGGTGTGGAGGAATTTGCCTGTTCTTCCGCTTACAGGAGTACCGATTACAATATCTTCATTTCCTGAAAGCTTGGAGAGAAGTATGCTAAAGCACGCCATGTAGTATACATATGGCGTTATTCCTTTTTTCTTGCACTTATCTGCTATTCTGTTATGGATATCAATATCAATCAGCTCATATTTTTCAGCACCGTTGAAGGATTGAATTTCGGTTCTTGGGAAATCAGTTCTCATTTCAAGTGACGGCACTTCATCCTTAAATATATCAAGCCAATATTTTTCGTTGTCTTCTGTGTATCCGTCAGTTGCGGCAAATTCTCCGTACTGAGTTGTCTCTTTTAATTCTCTGCCCATATACAGCTCGTTAAGCTCTTTGTAGAGAACGTTCAGGCTTTCACCGTCAACGATAATATGATGAAGAACGAGCATAACGGTGTTACCGCAATAGCCTGCCCTGATGAGAGGAGCCTTGCTGAGCTCGA
>JAGBSR010000156.1 GCA_017631745.1 Clostridia bacterium
GAGGGATTTATTTTTTATGAAAATTTCAACTGTAGGTTGAATTGTTTTCAATAAGGGCGTTATTGTTTTTCTTTTCACTTTGAGCTATTATATAAACAGACCGGTCAGCAAATTAACAAGAGGTGATAAAATGAACATTTACCTTGGCGAAAACATAAAGAGACTTCGCCGCGAAAAAGATATAACTCAGGAAACCCTAGCTGAATTTTTAGGTGTTACCTTTCAGAGCATAAGCAAGTGGGAACGCGGGGAAAGCTACCCTGACATAACACTTCTTCCCGCCATTGCCGGCTTCTTCAATGTGTCAATTGACGAGCTTATGGGTGTAAATAAGGCTCAGGATGAAGAGGAGTTGGAAACACTACTAAAAGAATATGATGGACTTCGTTGGGATGTTGAACGCAAGTGGAAAGCGCTTGATGAGCTAAGAGAAAAATATCCCACAGATTTTCGGGTGCAGATAAGATATATAGGTAAAATTCTTAATAGCAACAATGAAGAATTTGCAGAACAAGCTTCAAAAATAAAATCCATATATGAAAACATCCAGCGCAACTGCACCAATGATGCAATCCGCACTGAAGCTAAGACTTATTACATTTCTTATCTTATCAGAATGATATCTCTAAAAGACGATAATATTACCTTTAACGATGTTGATAAAGTCATAAAGCAACTTCCCTCATTAAGAGACGGTCGCGAGCTAAACTGTTTTGTATATGAGTATTTCAATAAATCTCCCGAAGCAATTCACGAAACATTGGAGCTACTCATACATATGCTATTTGATGTACTGTCAGGTTGGTACTATCATTCATCATATTTTTCTCTCGATTATCAGATAGAAATTCAAGAAAACATCTTAAAAGCTATTAACTATATATACACCGACGGCAACTATGGACTGATGTGGAAAGCGGTTATATGTTCCTGCTACGGTGTAACCTCTATGTTTTATTATCGCAAAGGAGATAATCACAACGCCCTCAGCAATCTGAGAAAATCCGCAGAACTTGCAATAAAATTTGATTCTCTAGATAGATATACTACTATGCACTCTCCTTTGTTTGATGGTCACATCTTTGATAAATACGCAGTTGACAGAGATTTCTGTGCAAAGGAGGAAATGAAAAAAGCATTTCTCACCGACTATAGTTTTTCCGACGATTTCAAAAACACGGCAGAGTTCAAAGAAATCATTGCAATGCTCTCATAAAAAAATCATACCCTGCCTTTCGGCAGGGTACTTTTAATTAAACTATAACAGCTACAGGGAACTGTGTTTCATCGAAGCCTAAAACATAAGCTATTCTGATGGGGATTTCGTAGTTATTGAGCTTTTCACCATTTGCAATAAGCTTATCTGAGCCGTAAACAAGCACGGGCACATCAGCTGCTGAGTGGTCACCGCTTGTAAAGACATAACCGTCACCCTCGGGTGTTATTGCACCTGTTTCGTGGTCAGCTGTAACAACAACAAGTGTTTCACCGACAGCCCTAGCATATTCGAGAACAGTCTCGACTGTATCGTCAAAAGATTTCAGTGCCTCAGTCATTTCATCTGAAAGATTGCTGTGTGATTTCTTATCGATGTGCGCGCCCTCAACCATAAGGAAGAAGCCCTCATCTGTATCATCGAGAATATCAATAGCTTTCATTGTCATCTGCTCAAGTGTAGGTGTATAAGGTGCTGTCTGCTCAAGATTCCACAGCTGAGTTGTAAACTGTGCATAACTGTAGCTACCCTCTTCAAGAGCCATCATCTCATCATAGGTTGAAATATATTCATATCCGTGAGCCTGTGCCTCGCTCTTTGTTGCAACGCCGTTCGAGTGACCCCAGATAAGATTTATGCCTGAATCAAACTGATCTGCGGTAAGCTCGGCAGTGTTGTCTCTGTCTGCCTCGTGGGCTGAAAATGATGAGGGTGTTGCACCTGTTGTTTCGTCTGTGGTTACAACACCTGTAAGCATACCTCTTTCCATACAAAGCTCTGTGATGCTTTTGGGATATGAATACCTGGGTGTTTTATCAAGGGGATAAACGCCAACGGCACTGTTGTTTGTTCTTATACCCGAAGATAAGGCTGTACCGCCTGCAGCACTGTCAGTAACCTTTTTATTGAATGAGCGGGTCATTGAGCTGCCTTTGATTTCAAATGTATCCATAACAAGCTCGGTGTTTCTCTCAACCTTTGTTTTTTCAAGGTGATTGAAGCCCATACCGTCACCTATAAGATAGATTACATTTTTAATATTATCATCAAAATACTTTGAGGCATCCTGGGTTTTCGGGGCCTTATATGCACCGAAGAAGGTACCTAAAGCAAGTATAAAGCTGATAAATGAAGCTGTGATCTTTACCATAAATGAATTAAACATAAATTTCTCCTCCCAAATTTATTTCATATAATTATATCACTTTTTATGCAAAAATCAAGTCTAGGATAACTCTTAATTATACCTCACGAAAGCTTTTATAAAAAATATACTTTTATATTTTTTCTTGCATTTTACCGTCATTCATTATATAATCAAGAAAATACCACTTACAGGAGAAAGCTTATGCACTTACTTAAGGTTGACAGCAATAACTATCAGGGTCAGGCCGACCCCTATATCTTAGAAAGCGGCGGCAGATATTATATCTATGTCACAGGTCACGACGGCGTTTATGCTTACCACTCAGACAACCTCTTCGGGGGTTGGGAATACCACGGCATAGTTATGACAGTACCGGAAAGAGACTCTTTCTGGGCGCCCAGCGTTATCGAGCTTGACGGCAAATTCTATATGTACAACTCAATCGAAATCTACGACGACAAGCCCGACAAGGGCGGTCACAGAGGTGCAATGCACGTCAGCATTGCAGATAACCCTCTCGGCCCCTTCACCTGCATCAAGAGAATTCTTCATCCCTTCTCAATCGACTCACACATTGTAAAAAATGAAGCAGGCCTTTTCCTTTTCTATTCAGCCAACAGATTTGAGGGAGAAAGAATCGGTACCTGCATTTATGTTGACAAGATGATTGATCCTCTCACTCCTGCAGAAAATCCCGTACTTGTTGTAGAGCCTACTCTCGACGAAGACATCTATTGCCGTGACAGATATAAAAAAGGTCAGCACTGGCACACCATTGAGGGTGCATTCTATTTCAAAGAGGGCGATTGGCAGTACCTTATGTATTCGGGCAACTGCTTCGAGCAGCCTACATATTATATCGGTTACGCCAGAGCCAAGACAGACGAAACCGACCTTACAAAAATCAAGTTCGAGAAATATCCCGATGACAACACCTATCATCCCGTACTCAAGGCAAACGAATTTGAAGAGGGCACAGGCCACCACTCAATGATAAAGCACGATGGTCAGTGGTACGCAATATATCACGCCCGTGATTATGACAACAAAAACGGTGCGAGTGCTTTTGATGCGCGTAACGAACGCATATGCAAGCTTCATGTAAATGACGGCATTATCACCGCCGAGAGATACGAGGATCATATCTGATATTAAAAGCCACAGGTCAGTTTCCTGTGGCTTTGTTGTATTATTTATATACGGGCACTCTGTAATCAATAAAGGCATACCATCTTGAATAGAGATATCGTCTCGGTCTGAAGACAACCTCGTTTTCATAAACCTCCATCTGCATACCGATGCCATTCCAGGGAATGCCGTATCGGTTGACAAGACCGTATGTGGGCAGGTTGACATATGTAACACCCTCAATGGTTTCAACGCTTGAAAAACCGAATATATCCTGAAATATGTCGCCGTTTATACCCTTATGCATATGACCGCTTATAAAAAACACATTTCTGTATTTTTCGAGGGTTGTTCTTACTCTCTTGGCGTAGTAGCCGTCAAGACCCGAATCCTCATAAATTGCCTGCTGACCGTTAGTGTAAGGTAAAGGCCAATGGCAAATTACAAAAACAGGCTTTCCGTTTGCTGTAGCCTTTGCAAGCTCTTCGTCAAGGAATGTAATCTGATCCTCGTAAATATCACAGCCGTCCCAGTTATCCTCACTCTGATCGCACAGCACAATAAATGTGTAGCCGTTCACTTGCTTGCTGAAATATATATTTTCATTTTCAGCACCGGTATACTGATTGTTATAATCAATAAGCCATTGTCTTACTTCATCGTGATGATAATCTTCATTGTGACCTATATCGTGATTACCGGGAGCAATAATCCAATTTTCAGCAGGATTTACCTTAGCGAAAATCTCATAAAAATCCTCAATCGATTCCTTGTCGCCGTAGTTGGTAAGATCGCCCGACACGAGCACGGCATCATTTTCTGTGGCATTTCTCTTCATATCCTGCAGGCCTAAGGTCAGCATAAGCTTACCGACGGGCAAGGTTGCATCAATATGAATATCCGAAATCATAGCCACATTCAGAAGAATCTCATCCTTATTTTCAGCATCATAATTGACAAAGGGTATCATTGTGCTGATAAGCGCCATAAAGAAGGCACAGATTTTTGTTATAAAAGCAGTTATCATATTATCCTCTCCCCTGTTTATGTTATTCGTTTTCCGCTATTATCTGAGCAAGAAATTCTGCCGCATCTGCAACAAGCTCTGCACAGGGTCTTTTTTTATAGTACTCTGCCGTTCTTTTTTCAGGCTCAGCTGAATTTTCAGCATTTTCATTAAGCCCCAGCAGTTCACGACAGATTACCGTGCCGTTTCGCTTTGTAAATCTGTCGGCAAACTCACGGACAAGCTCGTAGTTTCTTTGCTTGCTGTCGGCATCCTCACCGTCTGTTGCGGCACAGAGGCTGCCTATAACCATAGCTGCACCGCTGACAGCACCGCAGACCTCTCTCATCCGTCCCACGCCACCGCCGAGACCTGCCGATATTTTTTTAGCCGTATCTTCATCTATACCAAAGCGGTGTGAGAAAGCAACAAACACCGACTGCGAGCAATTAAAGCCCTGATGAAACAGCTCAACGGCTCTTTCTTTTTCGTTCATTTTATATGTCTTCCTTTCAGATAATCAATCAACGCCTGTGCACTGTTTTCAGGCAAATCTATCATTTGTTCAGGTTCTCTCATATTTTCAAGATAGTGAGCATCTGAGCTTCTTATTATCATTCTGCCTTTTGTTGCAGGGTATTTTTCCAGATATTCTTCGGCTTTTGCCTTGGGTGTGAGCTCAAAGCATTTACCCTCCACCTCAGGCGGGAAATCACCCAGGGCAGAAATTATACTGTAAGAGCTTCTGTCTATATGGGCAGGATAGCAGACACCCCCGTACCTTTCTACAAGCTCATCAAGCTCGCTTATACTCACAGAGCTTGCCGTTGTCAGCAATATTTCTTCCTTACCGAGAACATTATCAAGCTCATCCATAATAAGCTGCTCACCGAAAATCTTTTCTCTGTTTTTAATATTCGGCAGAGTACCGCTGATGTAATCTGAAAAAGCCATAGCCCTGTCTATATGGGGGAACAGACATATATTATGGATTTCCTCGCAGGTGCAAAGCTCCATACCCGGAACTACGGTCAGACCGATTTTTTCGCCTGCCCTTATGGCACTCAGACAGTTTTTACAGCTGTTATGGTCTGTAAGAGCTATTATATCATAGCCGAAAATCTTAGCGAGATTCACAAGATTATAGGGTGTCATTTCATTGTCACCGCAAGGCGACAGACACGAGTGAATGTGTAAATCGTAATACAGCTTCATATCAGCTCCGATATTTTCACAGCTAATTCATAGGCGTTTTCAGAGCTTTGCAAAAAGCACACGCCTTGCATTTCAGCCTTTTGCTTTGCCTGCTCATCAAGAGATGCATTTTCTGTCAGCACTATGCATGCACATTCCGTCAGCACTGCAACGGCAACGGCATTGACATTGCCCATAACCGTCAGCCAGGCATCTCCCTCTTTAGCTCTTGACATCACCCAAGACAGCAAATCACCGCAATAACAGCCCTTTATCTCCTTGCTGTCGTCATAGGCTGTGAGCACCTTAAGTTCTAATTTTTCCGCAAAATCTTTAATCTTCATCTTTTTCACCCACATCTTCATTCTGCACTTTCACTCTGAAAGGTGCAGGTAACCAGTCATCTTCACCGCCGACCTGAATGTTATGTAACACACAATCCGATTCCTGAGCGTAGCCGCGTACAATATCATCTGCCAGAGCTCTGCAGCTGGGCGCACCGCATATGCCGCAATCAAGACCCGGCAGTGAGTTTTCGATTTCCTTGAGCTTTGACATCATTCTCATAGCGGTGATAACATTATCTGCAAGCTTCATCGCAGGTGACGGAGTCAGCTCCTTAGTCCAGCCCAGGTCATCGAGAGAGAAATAATCCTCAAGGGCATTGCAGGATATAGGCATAAACTTGCGCAGTCTCTGAATACGCGCCTTTGCAACATAGGGGTTTTCAACTGTCAGCACACCGCCGACACATCCGCCCGTACAGCAGTTAAGCTCTATAAAATCAAGGTCGTTGAGCTTTTCGTCTTCAAGCTCTTCAAGCACATTTATTACATTTTCTATTCCGTCTGCCGCAAGATATCTCTCTTTAAGAAGTCCCGCAGCTTCACCGCCGCTGCTGCACCAACCAACACCGATAATGCCCGAATCGTTTATGCTTTCAACATCCTCGCTCTTAAGCTTATCCATAGTCTGCACAAGCACGGTGTAAATATCTTTTATAGCGATAGCTCCGCTTATGCCGTAATTTTCGTGACACAACGGACTTTTGATTGCCGTTCTTTTAGCAGGGCAGGGAGTAATAAAAAACACACCTATTTCTTCATCGGTATAGTCAGTTTCCTTCTTAGCCTTTTCTCTTGCAATTTTAGCCGCAAGGTCAATAGGTGCACAGGTGGGCAGAAGATTGCCCAGAAGGTTAGGAAATCTAGTTCTTATAAGTCTTACAACCGCAGGACAAGCAGAGGATATAACCGGTCTTTTAAGCTCACCGTTTTCAAACATCTCTCTTGTTGCCGAGCTTAAAATCTCTGCACCCTTTGAAACCTCAACCACATCATCAAAGCCCATTCTCTTTAGCCCTGTCAGCACATAGTCCACATTTTCAAGATTATTGAACTGACCGTAAAGAGCAGGCGCTGGAAGTGCGATTCTGTATTTATATTTTATAAGCTCATTAAAGCTTTCACTGACTGCATATTTTGCATGATGAGGACAAACTCTTATGCACTCACCGCAGTCGATACATCTGTCAGAAATAATATATGCTTTTTTGTTTCTGACTCTTATTGCCTCTGTGGGGCAACGCTTTATACAATTGGTACAGCCCTGACATTTATCAGCATCAAGGCGTACCGAATGAAATATCTTAGCCATTTCTTCACCTTTTTCTCCAAGGTATAAAATATCCCTTTATATATTAACTTTGAGTATAAGCTTAGTTCCTACACCCAACTGAGTTTCAATTCTAAAATCGTCGGTATATTTCTTAATGTTAGGCAGACCCATACCCGCACCGAAACCGAGAGAGCGGATATTGTCAGGAGCTGTTGAGTAGCCCTCTTTCATTGCGAGCTCCACATTTTCGATACCGGGGCCATGGTCTTCAAGCACCATACGGATATCATTTTCTGTTATTTCAACATCAATTTCTCCGCCGCCTGCATGAATAACCATATTGATTTCACCCTCATACATAGCAATGGCAACATTTCTTATGGCGTCAGGTGATATACCCAGCTGTTTGAGAGTACGCTTGACATCACTTGAAGCAGCGCCTGCAAGAGTAAAGTCTGTACCGGAAACATCATAATGAAGTCTGATACTGTCAGCCATTATTTTCCGCTGCCCCCTCTCAGTCCTGCCGAATAAAGCTTACCGCAGGAGGTAAACATTTCAAGGTCTGTGCAAAGCATAACCATATCTCTGTCTTCAGCCATTTCAATCATTTCAAGGTTAGGTCTCTTACCTCTGACAAAAACAATGCAGTGCATATCCATCATTTCGGCGGTACGCACCACCTGAGGATTAACAAGACCCGTAAGCAACACAGCCTGCTCTTTTACAAAAGCAAGCACATCACTCATCATGTCGCTGCCGCAAGCAGCATTTACTGTTGTTTCGAGCAAATCGGTTCTGCAGATAACCTCTGCACCGAGAATTTCTTTAATGTCGTTAATGTTCATATTGTCCTCCGTAAAACAAAACTTTTAACCTGGTTGGTTTTATAATATGAAAGCGGGCATACTAATGCCCGCTCAGTTACCTAATCATTTAGCTTGTGCCGACTCTGTTATATCGGCCTTTTCGATTTCTTTCTCAATTATATCCACAGCTATATTCCACACAGTTTTACCTGCAAGCACAAAGCTGTCTTTGTTTTTTACTGCGCAAAGCATCGCAAAGGCCTCACCGATATTTTCCGAAATATCGCCGCCCTTCTGAATTGCAAGGTAATAGAATGTGAACGCCGCACCGTTGGCAATGTTGTTGTAAAAGCCGGGCATATCCTTTTCCATTGCATCATACATAGACGCAATAGCAGTTGTGGAAAGAAGCTCTGTGGGAAGCTCCATCTGAAGAAGTGTTTCGCAAGCGAAAACAAGAAGAACTCTGATCTGATACAGAATATCCTGCACAAAAAACTTAGGTGAAAGGTGGTCCTTGAGATTTACAAAGATACCGTCGCCGTCACCTGTAGGTGCAATTGTTGCAAGAGCAGCACCGAGTCTGCGCGCCTTGTCGATATTTCCGTTTGCCTTCTGACGCATAACAGCATCAAAGCTGCCCGAAAATTCCGAGGCGTTCTTGTTCATTTCTTTTTTGCTGACATAAATTCTCACATCGTTTTCACTCATTGTATAACTCCGTTTGTCTGGTTTATTTTGCTTCTGCAGCTGCTGCCTGTCTCTTCATTTTTCTGCGCTTTTTAGCTTTATATGAGAGAAGCTGAGCCACATTAGCCTCATCGGGACCGTATTCACCGAGCTTTACGGGATACGCGTTGTAAGCACCGTGAAAATCACTGCCACCGGTCATAAGAAGCTCGTGCTTCTTTGCTGTAGCAATAAGCATTTCCTGCTGCTCGGGGGTGTTTTCCGGATGCCATACTTCAACACCGTCAAGACCAAGAGGAATAAGCTCCTCGAGAAGCTCAAAGTTATCATAGAAGCCGGGGTGAGCCAATACGGCAATACCGCCTGCCTCGTGGATTGCTTCAATAATTTCAGCGGGCTCAGGATATGTAGACTCCATAAGCACATTGATTCTTGACTCTTTTTTAAAGAGCATATTATATAAGTCACCGAAAATAGTTGTGGTATAACCGCATTCCATAAGCGCCTGCATAATGTGCTGCTTATAGATGTTTGTTGAGCCTGTTGCACACTTCATAATCAGCTCGGGAGTAACGGGGAATTTATTGGCAACCTTTGCCACCATAATTCTTGCGGCTCTTTTTCTCTTATCGGAATTGCTCTTGCAAAGGCCCTCGAGTCTTTCCGGTTTATCGGGAAGATAGCAAAGGATATGGGCTTTTGCTTTTCTTTTGCTGTCAGTTGCAGAAAATTCAACGGCAGGAATAACCGTGACACCGTGTCTTTCGCCGATAATAGTAGCTCTGACAGTTCCTGCAAGACAATCGTGATCTGTGATTGCAAGAGTGGTAACACCGCTGTTTTTAGCAAGAATAATGATATCATCGATACCTAATGTACCGTCTGAAAGTTTAGTGTGGCAATGTAAATCTGCTTTCAAAATAACTCCCCATTCCTTTATTTTTCTGACCTTATTTTCCTGATTCGAAAAGTAAAATACCGATTTTTACCTAAAAAAGGTTAAAGTACCGCAATATTACAACTATAAATCATTATACTCCGCTTTTCAAGGTTTTGCAAGGGGAATTTTGCACAAATATTTAAATTTATTAAAGTCTTTTTTTAACGCCCGATTGTCTCTTCTTATGCCCACTGGCTGTCGTCATCAAGAATTCTGTAAAAAATATTAACAAGCAGCTCTGTAAGACAAGCCTCCTGGCGGTTATTCATTTCTCGGTAATCTTCAACGGAAGCATCGTCGGCATCATCGCTTATTTTACGAAGAGAAAGCATTGGAATACCGCACTTGTCGCAAACCCCTGCAATAGCCGCTGTTTCCATATCAAAGGACTCAATACCGAAGGTATCTCTGTAAAGCTCCTTTTTCACTTTATCTGTAAGGAAAATGTCGCCTGTACCTGCCTTGGTGCTGATAATGCCATCGCTCATAAGCGCATAGGACATCAGCTTTTCGTCAGCCTCATAAATATACTTCTGTCCGTCAGCCTTAACGCCCAGAGGCTTACCGATAGCTGTCAGGTCATAGTCGCACTCAACATAGGTTTCAACGGCAATCATATCCTCGCGTCTGAGTTTCTGCACTGCACCGGAAAGGCCTGCATTGAGAATAATATCAACCTTATCCTCACCTATTAAAAATGCTGTTGCCGAAGCGGCATTGACTTTACCGATACCGCATCTTACACCGATTACATCAAGTACTCTGCCGTCTTTTTCCAGCTTGATGCTGCAGCAGGCATTACCTCTTCTCTCGCCTTCCGTTGCACCGATTTCCTTTGCCCACTTCAGAAAAGGGCCGTATTCCATAGTATCTGCAAAAAGTATACCGACTGTTTTATTCATAATCAAAATTCCTTTCAACTGAAATTATTTGTTTTATATCATTTATGAAGCCAAAAGCCTGTCACTTCATAAACAACCTTTTTTATTATATCTCATCAAATCCGTTTATGTCAATGATTACTCTTGTGCATAAGATAAAATTGAGGGCATTTTCCTCTTTACTGCAAAAGGCAACCGGTGAGATGCGGCATCTTCAGCCTAAGCTCCTTGAAAAGCCGGTTATCATCCTTTGCAGACTGTATACCGAAGCTGCCGGAAGGCGGCTTCGGAAATGCTGAATTCATCTCATACTTCCCGCGAATGTGAAATGTGTGTGTTAATAAAATAACCAAACAATAAAAAATATTGAAATACAATTAAAAATACCGCAAAACTGTTGCATATTACTTCAACTTTTGTTATAATTTCTTTACTAAATAACAAAAGGAGTAAATGCAATGAAAAAGATTTTAAGCTTAGTATTAGTTCTTATTCTCACAATGTCACTTTTTGCTGTTGTAGCAGCCGCTGAAGGCACAGGCACTCCTGTTGAACTTCCCGAAACAAATCTTCCTTCAATCGGCGAAGCTTTCCAGGCTATCTCAGACTTCCTTAAGCTCGAAGCTTTAACACCCTACTTTGAAGCTTTCCATGCAGCATTCGCAGATTTCTACATTCAGCTTGATGTGTGGCTCAGAGCTATCGGCGTTGTTATTAACGGTGCAATCGGTGATCTTTTAGGCAGCGGTTTCTTCGGCTGATATTACAGCAATGTAATCCATATTCGCTAATACCCTTGTGTATTAGCGAATTTTTTTAGCTTTTATCTGAGAGGTAAAATATGAACATCAACCCTTCAATCAAAGAGACAACTCCATATTTCAAAAGAATGATCACCATAGCCATACCCATTATGATACAAAACGGCATCACGAACTTTGTAAGCATGCTTGACAACATAATGGTCGGCAGAGTCGGCACACTGCAGATGACAGGTGTATCTATAGTAAATCAGCTGATTTTCATTTACGGGCTTTGCATATTCGGTGCAATGTCAGGCGCAGGTATCTTCACAGCTCAGTTTTTCGGCAAAAAAGACAAAGACGGGGTACGCTCAACACTGCAGTATAAATTAGTTACTGCTCTTCTTCTCGCAACTGCCGGCACTGTTATATTCTCTGTCTTCGGCGAAGCACTTATTGGTGCCTACCTTCAAGGCGAGGCGTCACCTGAGGATGTTGCCGCAGTTATGAGTTACAGCAAGAGCTATCTTAAAATCACTCTTGTCGGCAGCTTTCCCTTTGCCTTTTCTCAGGCATATGCGAGCACAATGCGAGAAACAACCGACAGAATTGTTCCTATGACAGCTACAATCTCTGCCGTATTTGTCAACCTTATATTCAACTATCTGCTCATCTTCGGTAAGTTCGGCTTCCCCGAGCTCGGCATTGAGGGTGCAGCTATCGCAACCACTCTTTCAAGATTTGTTGAGCTCTCCATACTCGTAATATGGGCGCACACTCACAAGGATAAATACAGCTTTATCCCCCATCTTTTCACCCGCTTTACCATTACTCTGCCTCAGATTAAAAAAATCACTCTCGTGACTATTCCCCTTTTGTTAAACGAAACCCTTTGGGCGGCAGGCATAGCGGTTTTAAATCAGTGCTACTCCGTAAGAGGTCTCGATGTAGTTGCGGCTATCAATATCGTTTCAACCCTGACAAATGTTTTCAATGTTGCCTTCATCGCCTTCGGCAGTGCTATCGGCATCATATTAAGTCAGATGCTCGGTGCAGGAGAAAAGAAGCAGGCTAAATTTGCCGCACCAAAGCTCCTTATCTTTTCTATGGTATCAGTTATAGCAATCGCTCTGATTATGTCCTGCATTGCGCCTTTCTTCCCGAAAATCTACAACACAGAAGTTAATGTGCAATCTCTCGCTACTACCCTTATACTCACTGCCGCAATATTTATGCCCGTTCAGTCAGGCACCAATGCCGGCTATTTTACCCTGCGTTCAGGCGGTAAAACTCTTATGACATTCTTATTCGACTGCGGATTTGTATGGATAATCAACGTTCCTCTTGCTTTCATTCTCAGCCGATACACAGACCTTTATATTGTATGGCTTTACGCTTCGGTTTTAAGCACAGAGATATTCAAATGCGCTTTGAGCTATATACTCGTCAAAAAAGGCATATGGCTCAACACGGTAGTGGACTGACCACCTTGAAAATTAATGCATGTTATGGTATAATCCTATCATAACCGCTTAGGAGAAACACAATGAAGATACAGCAATCAGCAGAAAATTATATTGAGACAATATTTATGCTCACTCAGAAAAACGGCAGTGTACGCTCAATAGACATTGCAAACGAGCTTGGTTTTTCCAAACCCAGTGTGAGCATCGCCATGAAAAACCTTCGCGAAAACGGATATATCGATGTTATGGGCGACGGAACTATCACGCTTTTGCCTCCCGGCAGAGAAATAGCAGAGGGCCTTTATATGAGACACACCATCCTTACCGAATGTCTCACTCTTCTCGGTGTGTCAAAGGAAACTGCCTCAGAAGATGCGTGTAAAATTGAGCATATACTTTCGGAAGAAAGCTTCAACGCTATCAAGGCTCATCTTGATAAAACAGTAAAATAAAGCTTAAAAGCTGTACCGCAGAACGGTACAGCTTTTGTATTTACAAATATATTATTTTTCGCCCTTGAGCTGCTTTGCAAGCTTTTTGCCGTGCTCGCGCATCTCTAATACGAAGTCTCCCTTAGGCTCGAAGAAGAGACCTCTCTTTGACATAAAGCGATATTCTCCCTCTTTGAGAAGCATAATTATAAATCCGCCGAATATTGCACAAACGAGAATTATAGCCGCAAGGGGA
>JAGBSR010000157.1 GCA_017631745.1 Clostridia bacterium
AGATGCGAGTATATTAGAGGTCTCCTTGCCGAAAACGGTATCGGTGAGGGGATTTTGCTTGATTTAGCCTGCGGTACGGGTACTGTTTCACTGATGCTCAGCGAAATGGGATATGACGTTATCGGTGTTGACGCATCTGAAGAAATGCTGTCGGTTGCTCAGGAAAAGAAAATGGAGAGCGGCGCTGATGTTATCTTCCTTTGCCAAAGAATGGAAGAGCTTGACCTTTTCGGTACTATCAACGCCTGCGTATCAACCCTTGACAGCATAAATCACGTCACCGACGAGAAAACTGTCAGAGAGATTTTCAGAAGAGTTTCCCTCTTTATGGAGGATAAGGGCATCTTTGTTTTTGATGTCAATACTCCCTATAAGCACAGGAAAATTCTCGGTGACAACACCTTTGTCTACGATACAGACGAGGTTTACTGTGTCTGGCAAAACAGTACCGATGAAAATCTTCTTACAAAGGTAAGTCTCGATATTTTTGAAAAAGATGAAGACGACGAGGAAACCTATTACAGATATTGCGAGGAGTTTGCCGAAAAAGCATACAAGCTTGATGATATCAGAAAATGGCTGGAAGAATGCAGGTTTGAGGTTACGGCAGTGTACGAGGAAATGACTCGTGAAACTGTCAAGGCCGATACACAAAGGGCGGTTTTCATAGCCGTAAAACACGGAACACAATAAGAAAGAGAGAATGACTATGGGTAAATCAGTCAGATGTATTTCACAGGACGGCACACTTACAATTATGGCTGTCGATTCAACAGATATAGTTAATAAGGCTCAGGAAATTCACGGTACCTCTGCCGTATGCTCTGCAGCTCTCGGCAGACTTCTTACAGCTGCTTCGCTTATGGGCTGCGCCTTAAAGGGCGAAAAAGACAGTGTAACATTGCGCCTGAACGGTGGCGGTCCTGCAGGTACAGTGCTTGCTGTGGCAGACTCTCACGGCAATGTTAGAGGCTATGTGCAGGAAAGCGTTGTAGAGATACCTCTTAATAAAAAGGGTAAGCTCGATGTTGCAGGTGCTGTGGGCACCGACGGCTTTCTTACCGTAATTATGGATCTTGGCATGAAAGAGCCTTATGTGGGCCAGAGTCCCATTGTCAGCGGTGAAATTGCCGAAGACATAACTGCATACTATTCAATCAGTCAGCAGACACCTTCAGTATGCGCATTAGGCGTACTTGTCAACCCCGATCTTTCTATCAAGGCTGCAGGCGGCTTTATAATTCAGCTGCTTCCCACAGCTATGGACGACACAATCGATTTGGTTGAAAAGAGCATTGAAGATTTAGAACCCATATCAACCTTGATTGACAGAGGTATGACCCCTGAGGAAATCTGCCGTCATGCCCTTAAATATTTTGAGCTTGACATTCTCGACGACAGTGAGCCCGAATATAAGTGCTACTGCTCTAAGCAGAGAGTTGAGTCGGCGCTTATCAGCACAGGTAAAGATGAGCTTCTGGCTATGGCTGAAGAGGGCAACGCAGAAGTCTGCTGTCAGTTCTGCGACAAGAAATATGTTTTTACACCCGCAGACCTTAAAAAATTAGCTGAAAACTGACACCGTAAAAATATTTGAAAAAAATCGGAAATTTTTCAAAAAACTTTCAAAAAAGTGTTGACAAAATCATTTTTTTGTTGTATAGTATACGAGTCGCTGTGAGAGACAAGTCTCAAACAGAAGATGTGGGAGCATAGCTCAGCTGGGAGAGCATCTGCCTTACAAGCAGAGGGTCACAGGTTCGAGCCCTGTTGTTCCCACCATAAATGGCCCGGTAGTTCAGTTGGTTAGAACGCTAGCCTGTCACGCTAGAGGTCGACGGTTCGAGCCCGTTCCGGGTCGCCATTTCAGGGAATTCAATAGAGTTTCCGATTTGCCTCTGTAGCTCAGTTGGTAGAGCAGTGGACTGAAATCCACGTGTCGTTGGTTCGATTCCGACCGGAGGCACCAAACATATGCGGATGTAGCTCATCTGGTAGAGCGCCACCTTGCCAAGGTGGAGGTAGCGAGTTCGAGCCTCGTCATCCGCTCCATAAATAAGGACTTGCATTTGCAAGTCCTTCATTTTTTATATAGCAAAACCACGCGTTTGACGCGTGGTTGTTTTTATGCCTTAAAAGTTATTTTCAGTTTTTCTTTAAATACTGTTGTCGGTGACTACGCCTGAAATATCAGCATCTGTTGGAATGTGAACTGTATCTGCATATGCTTGCCTATCGCCGACGGTTACACCGTCAAGATCGCCGAAATCTTCGTCTCGATTAGTCTCTGCGACAACAGATATACCGAGAGATGCGATTTTTGAAAGGAAAGCTCTTTCAATGTCGTCTTCTTTATAAACATTTGAAAATGTCAGGGTGAGTTTATCATCAAAACTGACAATGCTGCATCGAGCACCGTTGACAAGACCTGGGCTGTTATAAAAAAAGTATCTTTCCACGTGCTCTTTCATATCATCGGGAAGAACTACTGGTCCAAGATTTGACAAGAGTGTTGTGGTAGAAAACTCTGCGCCAAAATGGAAACTTACCTTTACGGCAGTGTTTTTGACAATGAGGGGAACATATTTGAGAAGCTTGGTCTGCATTTTAACGGTCTGACTGATATAGGCATGAAGAAAATCGTAGTTGTTTGCCTTGCGAAGCTGTTGGCTGACACTTCTCACAATCTCGTCAAAGGTGAACCCCTTTTTGCGATATGGCATCTTAACAGTCAGGCAAATTACGAAGTTTCTGACAGATTTGCTGGGGAAGGCTTTTCTCAGGTTGACGGGAATTTGCACACTTACATCTTTCTTGCTATTGCCCTCGCTTAGTTGCTTTTTATAGTGAATATCAAGCAAAATAGCCGCAAGAAGTTCTGTAACTGTAACGCCGTAGCTTTTACTGATGGCGTGGAGTTCTTTAAAGGACATTGTCAGGGCTGTATAGTTGCACATATGAAGCGGCATCTTTTCGCCCTTTTTGTGATATGCGGGGCTTTCAAGGAGCTTGGCTGTCTTTTTAGAGGTAGCATAGCGCTCGTATGCGTCTTCCATTTCCTCTGCTTTGGGACTCTCATTTACATTGAGTACAAACTGGTTATATGATATGCTGTGACCCTTGAGGTTAAGATACTGACCTGCGAGTGTTGATATAAATACAGTTGCACCATAGGCGTCGCAAAGAGCATGGAAACACTCAACGCTGATATAGTTTTTGTGGTAATAAACTCTCATAAGATAGCCATTATTTTCCTGGTAGTTTATTCTGTAACAGAAGTTTTTGATATCTGGATTTACCGGACAGACTTTGTCGTTGGCTTCTAGAAGATTTTCAAATATTCCGTTTTTCATTCTGACTTTAAAGGTGGGCAATCTGTCGAGGGTGGCAGCAAGAGCTGCTTTTAAGATTTCGGGGTCTATTTCTTCCTTGAGCTCTATTGTCATACGGTAAACATACGCCCAACGCTCTGATATCTGACCGGGGAAAATTTTACCGGCATTATCAAGGGGGATATATTTAAAAGGGTAATTTGTCATAAAGCTTTTCCTTTCAATAGGTCTTCGTTTGTTTTGTCGACCGTGAAGAGTTGCTGTTTATTTCGTTTTTGCTTTCAGCTCTCTAAATCTATGCTGATATTATATAGCTTCTTATAAATTCCTGCCTTACTCAGAAGCTCTTCATGTGTACCCTGCTCTTCAATGCCCTTATCCGTCAGCACAATAATACGGCTTGCATTGCGAATAGTAGAAAGTCTGTGAGCGATTGTAAAGGTTGTTCTGCCCTTAGTCAGCTCGGCAAGAGAGTGCTTGATATATTGCTCACTTTCATTGTCGAGTGCTGATGTCGCCTCGTCGAGTACGATAATAGGGGGATTTTTAATGAACACTCGGGAGATGCTTATGCGCTGCTTCTGACCGCCTGAGAGCATAACACCTCTTTCGCCAATATAGGTATCATAGCCCTGAGGCAGACTCATAATAAAGTCATGAGCTCCTGCCCGTTTTGCGGCTTCAATTGCATCATCTCTTGTAGCTTCAGGTGCACCGTAGAGGATATTTTCGATAACAGTACCTGAGAAGAGATAAACATCCTGCTGAACTACGCCGATGGCTTGTCTGAGAGAGTGGAGATTGATGTCGTTGATATCTTTGCCGTCGATGGTGATACGACCCTCTTTAAGCTCGTAGAAGCGGGAAATGAGAGAGCACATTGTTGTCTTGCCGCCACCTGACGGGCCTACAATGGCAATGTTTTCCCCCTGCTTTATACTGAGGTTAAGGTTGGCGAGCACGTCGCCTTTTTCTTCCTCATAGCTGAAGGTCACATTTTCAAAGTTGATGTCGCCCTTGATATTTTCGATGGTGTCGCGGGCATCATAGCCTGCCTCTGATGGTACCTCCATAACCTCAGCGAAGCGCTCAATACCTGTCATACCTTTTTCAAACTGTTCGGTGAATTCCACAATTCTCTTGATTGCCGCGATGAGCATACCGATATACAGAAGATAAGCTGTCATATCTGCGGCAGTAATTTTGCCTGTCATAAGGAAGTAACCGCCAAGCAAAATCATAACCACATACATAAGGCCGTCGAACATTCTCACAACACAGTTGAGCATTGCCATATAGCGGTATGAGTGTTTTTGGACCTGAGCAAACTCGGTGCTGCGGGCGTTGAATTTGTCTTCTTCTGTCTTTTCGTTGGCAAAGGATTTAACCACCCTGATTCCCAGAAGAGAGGTTTCTGTCTGAGCGTTGACCTCGCCTGCGATAACACGTCTTTCCTTGAAGATTGTTCTCATTTTACGGCGGAAATAGAGTGAGCCGTAGAAGATAATTGGAATAGCAACAAAGGTTGAAACTGTCAGCAGGGGATTGATGCCTGCGAGAATAATAAAAGATGCAGTGACCTTGATGCCGGCGATGAAAAACTCTTCGGGGCAGTGGTGGGCAAACTCAACCACATCAAAAAGGTCAGTGGTAATTCTCGACATAAGCTGTCCAACTTTGGTTTTATCAAAATAGCTGAAGGGTACTGTCAGCAGGTGAGCGAACATATCCTCACGCATATCTTTTTCGATTTTTACGCCCATACCGTGGCCGATATAAATCATATAATAGCCAGCTGCCATATCTATGAGCTTGAGCACTGCATAGACGGCTGTCAGGGTGAGTATGAGCTCGAGAGTAAGCTTCCTGATATCTGTGGTAGCTATGCTTGTAATTTCTC
>JAGBSR010000021.1 GCA_017631745.1 Clostridia bacterium
AGGATGACAGCAGGCATCCTCTTAAAATCGCTTAGCGAATTTGCGGAGCCACCGCCCGACCTCTACCGCAACGGCCATCCGTAAACTATATCTTGTGTCCGCATACGGCAGCACCACAATTTTAAAAAATTAACATCTTGTTAAAGTATAAAAAAGCCGAAAAAAACATTGACAAATCTGAACTTATTGATATATAATGGTTTTCTGCAAGTTATGGCTTGCTCTGATGAGCTATGCCTTTCAGGCAGAATTTATGAAAGCGTCGGACACCATATTGCTTCACTTCAACTACTTCCTTGCAATATGTCCCGTTTTAATAGAAAATTATAAAAGGAGGTTAAACCAATGAAAAGAACTTATCAACCCAAGAAACGTCACAGAAAGATGGAACACGGTTTCCGTAAGAGAATGGCTACAAAGAACGGCCGCAAGGTTCTCGCTCGCAGACGCGCTAAGGGCAGAAAGCAGCTCACTTACTAAGATGTAACACTGGTTTTATTTCGTCGGTGCTATGACTGTCCGGGGAATGAAACAACAAACACGCTATATTGTGTTGGGATTTGATTTTTTTGCAAAAGTATGTGTCACTAAATCAGAATACGGACTTTCAGCGAGCTTATTATCGTGGCAAGTCCACTGCGAGACCTGCACTGGTTGTTTACGCTATGAAAAACCGTGTGGGCATTTGTCGTGTCGGCATAACCACAAGCAAAAAGATCGGCAACGCCGTAGAGCGTAACCGCTCCCGTAGGATTATTAGAGCTGCTTATCAGTCAATTTTTAACCAGTATACACTAAAAGGCAACTACGATATTATTTTCGTAGCAAGAGGAAAGACCTAATATCTTAAAAGTACCCGGGTAGAACAAGCTATGCTGGAGTCTATGAAAGAGCTGGATCTTATAGAGACTTGAAAAAGTTTCTTTTAGGCGTTATTCGCTTTTACAGAAAACATATCTCTCCTCATCTGCCCCCTATGTGTAAGTATTATCCAACCTGTTCATCATATGCAATAGAAGCTATTGAAACACACGGAGCTTTTAAAGGCTCGGTGCTTGCTGTTTTGCGCATTTTAAGATGCAATCCACTTTTTCCCGGCGGCTACGACCCCGTACCCCCGAAAAAGTGCAGACACGATAAGGATAATCAAGCATAAGCAATCTTTAATATAAACGGAATAATTTTACGGAGGAACATTAGATGAATACTATCATTGAATACCTTTATGTCCCCTTCGGTTTTTTGTTCAGAATACTTTTTGATTTCGTTGGAAATTACGGACTTGCTCTTGTAATTTTCACACTTTTCTTCCGTGTAATTCTTCTTCCCTCTGCCATCAAACAGCAGAAGAGCTCAGCTAAGACTGTTCGCATGCAGCCTAAGCTCAAGAGAATCCGTGAAAAATATCAGGATTACGCTCCCCAGGAAAGACAGCAGAGAATTCAGGCAGAAACAAGCGAGCTTTATCAGAAGGAAGGCTACAGCGCTATGAACGGCGGTTGTGCTCCTCTTCTTTTACAGCTTCCCATTCTCTGGGGCCTTTACGGTATTATCCGTATGCCTCTTACACACGTTCTCAACATTTCAAAAGAAGCAGTAGCAGCTCTTACAGCAGCATATCAGGCTCTCCCCGAAATCGGCGAGCAGTCACAGAGAACTGTTGCATATATTGAGTCTGCTATTATCTCAAACATTGAAGCTATTGTTGCTGCAAACCCCGACCTTGCAACCACCTATGCTGATGCTGTTGCCAAAATCCAGAATTTTGACTTCACAATCTTCGGCATTAACCTGGGTGCAATTCCCGATTCAGGTGTATTCAAGGCATTTGCAACCTCATCAACAGAAGCTAAGATACTTATTCTCATCCCCATTCTTTCAGGTATCACTTCACTTCTTACAAGTGTACTCACACAGTTAAGACAGAAGAAAGCTAACCCCAATATGGAAAATCAGCAGATGATGGGCTGTATGATGCTCACAATGCCTCTTATGTCCGTATGGTTTACTTTCCAGTTCCCTGCAGGTATGGGTATGTACTGGATTCTCTCAAACATCCTTGCTTTCTTCCAGACTCTTGTTGTGGGCCACTTCTTTGCTCCCAGAAAGACAATTGCAAAGCTTATGGTTGATGAGACAATCTACCGTCGCAGTTATGAGAACACAAAGAAATTCGGCAAAGAAAACGATATAACCGAATAATCAAAAAGCCAAGACAAAAACCACGATTACTTTTAATTTTAATTTTAAAACAAACGGTGGTGAAATAAATGATACACGAAGCTATAGCTATAGGCAACACTATAGACGAAGCTATTGCCAATGCCAAGAAAGAGCTTAACGCTCCTGCTGATGCAGATGTACGCACTGAAATCGTTGCAATGCCTCAGAAGAAAATCCTCGGCTTATTCGGCGGTTCACCCGCTAAGGCAAGAGCTTGGTACGAGACACCTGATGCTCCCGCTCCCAAGGCTGAAAAGAAGGCTGAAGCTCCTAAAGCGCCCAAGGCTCCCAAGGCTGAAAAGGCTGCTCCCAAAGCAGAGGCTCCCAAGGCTGAAGAAGTACAGGATGCAGTTGAGCTCACACCTGTAAACATCGCAGACAGCGCTTCTCTCAAGAGTGCGGCAGAGTACCTGACAGCAGTGCTTAAAGGTATGGGTGTTGCTGAACTGAGCATCGAGGCTTTCCGTACAAAGGAAGACGAGATCATCTTCGAGCTTGATTGCGGCGACGATTACGGCGTTGTTATCGGCAGAAGAGGCGATACCCTCGATTCAATTCAGTATCTCACAAGACTTGTTGCCAACAAGCAGAAGCAAGAAAGCGAATATCTGAGAATCACAATCAACGTAGGCAACTACCGCGAAAAGAGAAAGACAACTCTCAGAGAATTAGCTAAAAAGAATTCCGAAAAGGTGCTTAAATACGGCAGAAACGTAACTTTCGAGCCTATGAATCCTTATGAGCGCCGTATCATTCATACAGCAGTTCAGGAAATTGAGGGTGTAACCTCATATTCCGTTGGTGCAGACGCAGGCAGACGCGTAGTAATTGCTCTTGAAGAAGGCGTACAGCCCACACATCCTTCAAAGGGTGGCTACAACCGCGGACGCGGCGGCAGAGGCGGTTACAACCGTGGCGGTAAGAGCGGCAGAAACAACAGTCGTTCAAACAACTCTGTTTCATCAGCTCCCACAAGAGCCCCCAGAACTGATGCAGGTGCAGAAAAGGTTTCTCTTTACGGAAAAATCAACTGATAATTAAAAGGAAGCAGAAATGCTTCCTTTTTTTGTTGCATAAAAATAAGGAAAGTTTTGGTCAAGCTTTTTCAAAAGCTTGCAGGTGCAGGACAGAGTCCTGCCACAAAACAATATTATCGGTACGCGTCAAACCGAAGATAAAACGGCAGATTTAATCCCGCCGAGTAAAATAATCCTTCTCTGAAAGAAAAGGGGGACCGCTTGCGGAGATGAGTCCTTGGGTGGGTAAACAGTAAAAATATAATTACAATTATTGATATATTTGTAGGGGCGCCCATCGGGCGTCCTTAAAATTTTGCCGGCTGCAGAAAAATCTGATCGGCGGTTCTAAAACTAAAAGGGTACGCGAGATTTCATCCGCGTACCCTTTATTACTTTTGTTGTGGCAGGGCTTTGCCCCGCACCCCACAAGCTTTTGTAAAAGCTTGACCAAAACTTTTCTTATTTTAGCCTTTGAGGACTTCTTTATACATCTTGATATACTCGTTAGCACTCTTGCCCCAGCTGAAATCGCAATTCATCGCTCTGTCAACAAGCACATCCCAATTATCCTTATCCCAATAAGCATCTGTTGCTCGTCTGATTGCACCAAGCATATCGTGAGCATTGTAGGTCTTAAAGGTAAAGCCGTTACCCTGACCGTCACCGCTGTCTGTGATTGAATCGCGAAGACCGCCTGTTTCTCTGACGATGGGTACTGTACCGTAACGAAGAGCTACCATCTGTGAAAGACCGCAGGGCTCACTCTTTGATGGCATCAGGAAGAGATCTGCACCGGCATAAATCTTTCTTGCAAGAGCAGGAATAAAGCCGATTGTTACTGCAAGCTTATCGGGATATTTAGCCTGCATCTCTCTGAAGAAGTTTTCATACTGCCAGTCGCCTGAACCAAGCACTGCAACCTGAACATCTGTTGTGTAAAGAAGCTCGTCAAGAATACCCTTGATAAGATCAAGACCCTTATGCGATACGAGTCTTGTTACAAGACCGATGATAGGAGTATCAGCCTTCTGAGGAAGACCCATTTCTTTCTGAAGAGCCTTCTTGTTTTCAGCTTTGCCTGCTTTTACATCGGCAACGCCGTAATTCTTAACAATAGCCTTGTCAGTTTCGGGGTTATAGTTATCAACATCAATACCGTTGAGAATACCCTGAAGCTTCCACTGACGCTCACGAAGAATTGTATCAAGACCGTGACTGTACCAGGGATCGAGGATTTCACCTGCATACGAGGGTGAAACTGTGGTAACCTTATTAGCGCACTCAATAGCACCCTTCATAAAGTTAACATCACCGTCGTATTCAACGATTGAAGTATCTGCAGGGTTGAGACCGATAACGTCGCCTACAAGCTCCATACCGTATGTGCCCTGATACTGAATGTTGTGAATTGTAAATACAGTTTTGATGCCCTGGTACCAGGGATCCTTGCTGTAAAGGGTTGAGTAAAATACGGGAGTGAGTGCAGACTGCCAGTCATTACAGTGGATAATGTCGGGCTTGAAGTCTACAACGGGAAGTATTTCAAGCACTGCACGGGCGAAGAAGGTAAATCTTTCAGCATCGTCATAGTGACCATAGATAGTGTCACGCTTGAAATAATACTGATTGTCGATGAGGTAGTAAATTACACCCTCATGCTTAGCCTGGAAGATACCGCAATACTGTCTTCTCCAGGCAACGGGTACCGAGATATTGGTGACAAAAGTCATCTTATCCTTAAGCTCCTGCTTGATTGTGTCATACAGAGGCATAACAACACGGCAACCAATAAGCCTCTTTCTCAAAGCCTGAGGCAATGAGCCGGCAACGTCGCCGAGACCGCCACTGGCCATAAAAGGAAGAGCTTCACTTGCTACATATAAAACTTTCATTGTGTTAATCTCCTGTAAAAATTATTTATACCGTCAGATTATACTGTAATATTCTTGCCGATATAGATGGGATAGCTGTCTGCACCGCTGAGCTCTCTGCCCGGCTTGATAACAACCTGCTTGTCGAGGATTGCACAGTTTACCTTTGCATTCTGGCTGATATATGAATCCTGCATAATGATTGAGTTTTTAACTACAGCACCCTCAGCAACATATGCGCCTCTGAAGAGGATTGAGTTTTCAACTGTACCTTTAATGATACAGCCGTCAGCAACAAGGCTGTTCTTAGCGCCTGCGCATACACCGTAGATAGCAGGCATATCGTCGCGTACCTTTGTGTAAACGGGAAGGTCTTTAGCGAAGAGATCCTTGAATTCACCTGTAAGAAGACCCATGCTGATATCGTAATAGCTCTGAAGTGAGTCGATAGTTCTTGCATAGCCTTCAACCTTATAGCCTCTGATATTAAGAGCGTTGACATTCTTGCCGATAACATCTCTTTCGAAGCTTTCGTCACCCTGACCCATAGCACCGTGAACAAGTCTTTCAAGAAGAACTCTGCTGAGTACCATAATATTGAGTGAATAGTTAACAGCTGTGTCGCCTGTTTCGCCAACGATAACCTTAGTAATCTTATCGCCGTCAAGTTCAAAGCTCATAATATCGTCGAGCTTAGGTGCAACACCGCGCTTATAAGCGATAGTGATATCTGCGCCAGACTTGATATGCTCATCAACAATTTTTTCATAATCAAGATTACATACTACATTACAGTCTGCCAGAAGAACATAGTCTTTTCCTGATTCAGCAATATACTGAAGCATACCGCTGAGAGCTTCAAGTCTGCTCTTATAAACACCGCCGCTACCTGTAAGGTTAAAGGGCGGAAGAATTGTCATTCCGTCACGTTTTCTTGAAAGATCCCAAGGCTTACCTGAACCGAGATGATCCATAAGTGACTGATAATTTGCCTTTGTGCTGATGCCGACCTTAGCAATGCCGCCGTTAACCATATTTGAAAGCACAAAGTCGATAAGTCTGTATCTGCCCGCAAAAGGAACAGAGCCCATTGTTCTCACGCTTGTGAGTTCACTGACAAGTGAATCATAAGCATTTGAATAGATAATACCTAATACATTCGGAGTTGCCATTTATTTCTCCTCCTTTACATCTGTGTCAATCATTTCCTTGGCCTTTACCGTGGCATTCTTGCCGATAGTTACCTTTTCACCGATAACTGTTACGCCCCAATTGTCAAGGTTGTCGATTTCTTCGGGGCTTTCACCGATGTGAGCACCCTCTTCGATAACTGCATTTTCAGCAACAATTGCATATTCAACAGTTGCACCTGACTTGATGGTTGTGCCGGGCATAATGATTGAATATCTTACCTTTGCACCCTCTTCTACTGTTACATTTGAGAAAAGGATTGAGTAGTCAACATCGCCGTCAATCACACAGCCTTCGCCGATCATTGAATTTTCAACCTTGGCTTTATCTGAAATGAAGTGAGGAGGAGCAATGGGGTTTCTTGAATAAATCTTCCAGCTGTTGTCTGAAAGGTCAAGATCAACCTTGGGATTGAGAAGGTCAAGGTTAGCTTCCCATAAGCTGTCGATAGTACCAACGTCTTTCCAATAGCCTTCAAACTTATAAGCGAACATTCTCTCGCCGTTTTCGTGCATTGCAGGAATTACATCGTGACCGAAGTCGTTGCCTGACTCGGGGTTGTTTTCATCGTCGATGAGATACTGGCGAAGCTTTGACCAAGTGAAGATATAAACACCCATTGAAGCCTTATTGCTCTTGGGATTCTTGGGTTTCTCTTCAAATTCGCTGATTGAGCCGTCATCGTTTACAAACATAAGACCGAAGCGTGATGCCTCTTCCCAGGGTACTTCAAGCATAGCAATGGTGCAGGCCGCATCCTTAGCCTTATGGTATTCGAGCATCTTGTTATAGTCCATCTTATAAATATGGTCACCTGAAAGAACCGCAACATATTCGGGATTATAACGGTCGATGAAGTGGATGTTCTGATAGATAGCATTAGCTGTGCCCTTATACCATTCTGTACCCTTTATCTGCTGATAGGGTGAAAGAATGTGTACGCCGCCGTATGAACGGTCAAGGTCCCAGGGGCTGCCGTTGCCGATATAGTCGTTGAGCTCGAGGGGCTGATACTGAGTAAGTACACCGACAGTCTCGATGCCTGAGTTGATGCAGTTTGAAAGCGGGAAGTCAATGATACGGTACTTACCGCCGTAGGGAACTGCGGGCTTTGCGATGTTTTTGGTGAGTATGCCGAGTCTGCTTCCCTGGCCGCCGGCGAGGAGCATTGCAAGGCACTCTGTTTTCTTTACCATAGATAATTCCTCCGTTTCTGGAATAGTTTATATAAATATTTTTTATCGCTTATTTCTTTTTAGCTTTCTTTGCCTTGTTTTCGGCAACGAGCTTTTCAAGTTCTGTCACAGGCTCTTCGGACTCTGCCGATTTATCAGCCTTGGGTATTTTCACTTTTTCGGATTCGGGAGGTGTCAGCTTTTCAACTACAGCATCCTCTTCCTTTTTAGCCTTCGGCTTTCTTGCAGGCTTGGGCTTTCTCTTAAGAAGGATGAATGAAAGACCCGGTAAATCCAATGTGATGTTATTATCAAAGGAGTGCATTTCACCCTTCTTTGATGTAACCCTTGTCTTGGTGCCGAGACCGTCACCGCCGTAAGCCTTATCGTCAGAGTTCATAATAACCTCGTAAACGCCCTCAAACTCAACACCGAATGAGTATTTCTCTCTCATTACGGGAGTGAAGTTGCAAACGGCAACAATTTCGTCGCCTTTCTTGTCGCGTCTTGAGAATGCGATTACGCTGTTGTTTTTGTCGTCGCTGACAAACCATTTGAAGCCTTCCCAGCTATAATCTATCTGCCAGAAGGCAGGATATTTAAGATAAAGCTCGTTGAGCTTTTTGACATATGCCTTAAGCTGTCTGTGCTTTTCATAATCAAGAAGAAGCCAATCAAGACCCGTATCATATTTCCACTCGATAAACTGACCGAACTCCTGACCCATAAAGGTAAGCTTCTTTCCGGGATGAGTCATAAGATAGCCGAGGAATGAACGGATACCGCGGAACTTCTCATCATATTCACCGGGCATCTTGCCGATAAGTGAACACTTGCCGTGTACAACCTCATCGTGAGAAATGGGAAGAATAAAGTTTTCCGAGAAAGCATAGAAAAAGGAGAAGGTCAGAAGATTATGATTATACTTTCTTGAAAGACCGTCCATTGAGAAATATCTCAGAGCGTCGTTCATCCAACCCATATTCCATTTGAAATTAAATCCGAGACCGCCGATGTCAACGGGCTTGGACACCAAGGGCCAGGCTGTACTTTCTTCAGCAATCATAAGAGCGTGGGGGAACTCCTTGAAAATGCCCATATTGAGCTTTCTTAAGAAGTCCACAGCTTCTAAATTTTCGTTGCCACCGTATTTGTTGGCAATCCACTGTCCGTGCTCTCTGCCGTAGTCAAGATAGAGCATTGAAGCAACGGCATCAACACGAAGTCCGTCAATGTGATATTTATCAAGCCAGAAGGCCGCCGAGCTTGTCAGGAAGGATATAACCTCGTTTCTTCCGAAGTCAAATATCTTTGTGCCCCAGTCGAGATGCTCACCTTTCTTGGGATCTTTGTATTCGTAGCAGGCGTCGCCGTCGAAATTTGCAAGACCGAACTCGTCTTTCGGGAAGTGGGCAGGTACCCAGTCAAGAATAACTGCAAGGCCGTTCTGATGGCACACATCAATAAGATACATAAAATCTTCAGGAGTACCGTAACGAGAGGTGGCAGCAAAATAGCCTGTTACCTGATAGCCCCATGAGCCGTCAAAGGGATATTCCGAAAGAGGCATAAACTCGATGTGTGTATAACCCATATCTTTTACATAAGGCACAAGCTCATTGGCAAGGTCTCTGTAGGAATAGGGGTTGCCGTCTTCGTGATTTTTCCAGGAGCCTGCGTGAACCTCATAAATATTCATCGGTGACTCATAGACATTTTTGCTCTGTCTTTCCTTGAGCCACTTGCTGTCCTTCCAATTATATCCGGTCAGCTCGTAAAATTTGGAAGCTGTGCCGGGTCTTGTTTCACTGTGGAAGGCATAAGGGTCAGCCTTAGCTGTCTGCTTGCCGTCCTGTGCAGTAACAAGATATTTATAGTTATCAAACTCTTTTACTCCGCTGAGATAACATTCCCACATGCCTGCATTGTTGATGCAGCTCATTATGCCCTTTGTTTCATCCCAGGAGTTAAAGTCGCCTATAACACTCACCTTCTGAGCGTGAGGAGCCCATACACGGAATGACACAAGATCTTTTTCACCCTTTACTCTGTGAGCACCCATATATTCATAGGCCTTCATATTGTTACCCTGATGAAAAAGATATAAAGCAACATCATCGCCTTTAATCTTGTTTTGAGCCAACTGTAACACCTCTTTGCTTTTAAATTTTCGGGTATTGCGGAGAAAAAAAGCCCACTACACCCATCATTACAATTCTACATATAACATCATATCACTATCAGATTTAAAATTCAATAGTTTTTTGTTATTTTGTTACAACATTATCTAAAGACTTTAATGCGATTTGTGCATTTTGTAGATAAAAGTACTATATATTGTAGACAACTTTTTCTTATGTGTCTTTAAATAATCCGTTCTTTTTATTGTATCACTTTATTGTTATCATATTTTGCAGAAATAACGACTAAAACAAAAACAGCTCCCGCAAAAACGAGAGCTGTATATTGCAAAAAGCTTATCAGAAAATAATTGCAAGGGTAGCTGCAAGAGCAATTACAAATGTAATGCAGTATCTTTCAAGGAATGCACCGATCAAGCAGATACCTGCACCGGGGGCATAAAAGATTTTCTGAAGAATATTACCCTTTTTGTAAACCATATGAAGCATATGCATTGCATCTTCAATAAGAGGGAATGCATTTACAAAAAGTGAGAATGCAAACCAATATGAAACTGCACAGGTAGCTATAAGGAAAATGCCTCTGAACTGTAAGTAAAGGAGCATTACAGCAGGGATAGTACCGAAAATAAGAGCGCCGAGCATATTGAAGAAGAAGGGCACGAAGCAGATTGCAAAGGCTCCTCTTGATTTAGGCATAAACTCATGTTCAATGTGGCTTATCATTTCGTCGCGTCTGAGATAGCGGTTGTCCTCTACGGGCACCTTGCTCCAACGGCAGACTGTCTGCTCCCACATACCTCTTACAAGAGCACCGGGGAAGGTGAGATATTTAATAATGATATAAAGTGCTGTCATCAGATCTTACCCTCCTTGTCTGTAAGGATTTCTTCTATTGAGATTTTATCGTTCTTGTACTGCTCAACAGCCTCACTGATTTCATATCCGCTTCTTTCAAGAACTGTTTTCATTTCATTATAGATTTCTTCGTTGCCGTTGTAAAGAGCGCAAAGAGCATAGAGATTGCAGGCCTGGACGGTATAGCCGCTCATTGATATATATCCGTCCATTGTGTCAAGAGCAACTGCACCCTCACCCTTAAGAAGATATGCAACGGCCTGAGCAGGCATATAACCGTAATCGCCTGCAGCAGCGTTTTCCTTTGCTTGCTCACAGATTTCAAGCATCTTATCAGGGTCGGGAGTATCGGCATAACGATAGTAGTTTGCAAGAGCTACATATGCATTTGTATCTTCAACACTTATATCAAGCATCTTGTTACAAAGCTCTTCGGTGAGCTCAAGGCCGCCACACTTAGCAGCCATAGCCGCATAGTTTGAAAGGTACGCCCATGTGAAGCTGCCGTCGGTATCTTTTTCAGCTGTCTTACCGAGCTGAGCGAGAAGCTCTTCGGAAGTACTGCCGAGAACACTCATTGCAACATATCTGTAATACTCAACAAATACGCCATTGATTTCTACAGGGTTGCCCTCTTCATCTTTTAATTCATAGAGCGCATCAAGCTCTGCCATAACCTTATCAAAGTCATCCTCTTCGCCGTTGAGTACGGGAGTGATAATTTCTGTGATAGTATAGTAGCTCTCTGTAAGAGTTTCAGCATCCTTGATAATCTTTGCATACTTCTTATTCCAGGGAAGCTTGAGCTGGTCTTCGCTGTAGATAGTCTGAATAAGAGTTGCCGCATCTGAAATATAGCCGATCTTTACAAAGCCTTCGATTGAATCCTTGACAGCTTTCATCGAAATAGTTGAGGGGTCTGATGAATTGACATAGCTGTAATAACCGTTAAGAGCTGTCATCAGCTTACCTGTATCATAATAAGCCGCATACTCCGAAATACGCATAAAGCTTTCGGCATAGCTTGTGCCTGCAACGGCACTAGCAATAAATACGGCAATCATTATAATTGTCATAATTATGCCGCTTGCACGAAGAGGATACTTCTTCATAATATTTCGGCATTCTTCACAGTAGGGATAATCCTCGCCGTATTCTTCAGCACAGGGATTTTCACCGCAGATTTCGCAAGGTCTGCCAACGGGCTCTTGTGTTTCTTCTGTAAGTTCCTCTTCCGAAGTATCATCAAGCTCCTGAATAAGCTGCTCTGTCTGATTTTCGGCTTCTGCGGCTGCCTTATCAAGTTCCTGCTGGAACATATCTCTTAATTCTTCAAGCTCTGTTTCGAGCTCTTTTTCACCTGAAGCTTCCTCAGGTACTGTGCCCTCTTCTGAAACAGCTTCTGCAATTTCTGCTTCTGTTTCTTCTGACACTAAATCGTCTCTCTTGTTTTCGTCCAAGATTAAAGCCTCCTTTGGGGTAATTTGTTATATTCTACCACTATTTTTGCAAAAAAGCAACAACTATATTAGCTAATCATATTACCTTGACTTAAACTTAAGTTTAAATCCGGAGGAGGCGGCTCCGCCCGCCGAACAAAGTTCGGCGCGAGAGTGACCGAGGTCACTCTCGGAAATCGCCCTTCGGCGATTTCACGGAGCCGCCGCAACCCACCTGACACACAAATAAAAAGTTTATATTGTAAAATGAAAACCTATATGCTATAATGATTGCAACTATACATAAGGAGGTCTCCTCTTGGCTTTCAAGGTTTATACGGATAAATTTATGAAATACCGCTTTCTTTTAAGAGAGCTTGTTATAAAGAGAATAAAGCTTCAGTACAGAAGCTCTGTTTTAGGTGTGCTCTGGACATTCCTTCAGCCGCTTCTGACAATGATAGTGCTGACCTTCGTTTTCAGCATGGTCTTCGGCAAAAACTCAGCCGCAGTGGTCAACTATCCCGTTTTTCTTTTGTCAGGCCGACTGCTCTATGATTTTTATTCTCAGAGCACAAAGCGAGCTATGAAATCAATCCGAGGCAATGCTTCCATTATTAAAAAGGTTTATGTACCCAAATATATCTATCCATTATCAGTGGTACTCTCAACTTTTGTCACATTTATCATCTCACTTAGCGTACTGGCAATCGTTATTGCATTTTTCAACATCATAAAAAAAGACCCGGTACCCGTAACACCTGCAATGTTCTTTATAATTGTTCCGATAATTATACTTTTCGTAATGTGCCTTGGCATCGGTATGCTTCTTGCAACACTTGATGTTTTCTTCAAGGACGTTGAAAATATTTACGATGTGTTCTGCACCTTACTCTTCTACGGCACACCTATTGTTTATACTATTGATAAGCTCAACTTCGGTGCAGACTCCTGGCAGGTCAATCTGCTTAAAATCAACCCCTTATACGGCATAATAGATATGTTCAGAGCTGCCATTTTACACGGCGACGAATTTATGGCGTTCCTTGATATAAACTCACTGATTTACTGCAGTGTCTTTGCCGTTGTAATGCTTATTGCAGGCATCGGTTTATTCTACAAATTCCAGGATAAATTCATTCTTCACATCTGATAAAGGAGGGCGGAAAATAGAAGGATTACGCAATAGAAGTAAATCACGTCAGCATGCTTTTTCGCCTTAACCGTGAGCGTGTGGACAATGCAAAGGAATATGTAATAAGAATGCTTACCCGTAAGCTTCATTATACCGAATTCTGGGCACTTAAGGATGTCAGCTTCAAGGTTGAAAAGGGTGACAGAGTAGGTGTTATGGGCTTTAACGGTGCAGGTAAAAGTACTCTTCTTAAAACAATCGCAGGCGTACTCAAGCCTACAATGGGTAATGTTAAGGTAACGGGTACTATAGCACCTATGCTTGAGCTTGGTGCAGGCTTTGACCCCAACTATTCCGGCGCTGAAAACATTTATCTTTATGGTGCAACAATGGGCTTTTCAAGAAAGTTCATCGACGAAAAGTACAACGAGATAGTGGAATTTTCAGAGCTCAAGGAATTTATCAATGCTCCTCTCAAGAGCTATTCTTCGGGTATGAAATCACGACTTGGCTTTGCAATTGCAACGGCTGTCAAGCCCGACGTTCTCATTCTCGACGAGGTTTTATCTGTCGGCGACGCGGCATTCAAGGAAAAGAGTGAGCAGCGCATTCTCGATATGATTGAAGACGGAGTTACCGTTCTTTATGTTTCTCACAGCACCGACAGAATCAGAAAGCTCTGCAACAAGGCTGTTATCCTCACAAAGGGTCAGCTTGTAGCTTCTGGTGAGGTTGGAGAAATCTGCGATATGTATACCGAGATGGTAAACAGCAAATAAGATATAAAACTAAAGGGAGGCGCTTGCCTCCTTTTTTTGTTGGCGTATAAGGCAAGGCAGGGGGCTGCGAAAATCGCAGGGCGATTTTGAGCGAGGGCTGTCGCCCTCGCTTCGCCGTACACGGCGCGCAGCCCCCCGTCCGCCTCCTCATCACGGCAAAAAAAGAGCACAGGCAAGCGCCCGTGCTCCTAAACAGCTTAGTATGTAATTGTATAGTCCTTTTCAAAACAAAGTCCCAATTTAGCATTATGTGTGCCGGCAAACTTAACTGTCACATCCATAATAAGAGGTGAGGAGTAGTTCGCCCAGGTTGTGTGACCTGTTGCCTTGTCAATTTTGCATTTTACAACACAATCGAAATATTCTGTGGAGAATGTCTGAAGCATATCAGGAGCATTTTCTTTGATTTCAGCTGGAGTTATTGTATCAAAAGCTTTTGCAACACCGAGACCTGCTTCAGGGTCTTTTGTAGGATTAAGTTTGATCATAACTTCATATTCAGTACCATTGTCTGTACAGGTAGCTTCTGCAACTTCAGCTTCTGTAAGCTGGCTTACCCATGTTTCGCCGGGCACCTGATAGTTGGCGACAATATCTTCTTTTGTTGCATATTCCACAGGTTCAAGATCGTTTTTGAATACTGATGACATAAGTCCGCTTGCAACACTTTCAAGAATTGCAGGCATTTCAAGATATTCTTCAAGGTGTGTTCTGTATTCGTAATTCTTCACTACCTTTGTTGCATCAGTTTTGACCTTGTTTGCACTTTCGTTGAAAAGAGCAATGATTTCGGCCTTTGTCATTTCACCTGAGGGTGCATCAGCTACGGGAGCGCTTGTGGGCTCGGTTGTGTCAGCTGAATCTGTTGGCGCCTGAGTGGTAGGCTGTGTTGTGGGTGCTGTGGTGGGCTGAGTTGTGGGCTCAGTTGTTGCATCAGCAATAACTTCTTCAGCCTGAGTATCTTCTGTAACATCGCTGTCAGGTCTGCCGCCTAAAGCGCCGAGGAAATTACCTGAGAAGAAAAGCACAAGGATTACGAGTGCAATAACTATACCTTGAGTTAAAGGTGACGGGTTTTTGATTTCATTATTTTCCATTTTACTACTCTCCTTAATATTTTTGAGCATTGATATTTGCATTATACAGCATACGGCAAAAAAATACAAGACAAAAAATTAAATTACTTTATAATAAAAAAGACAGCCCGAAGACTGTCTTTTAAATATCAGTTTCCGCCCGAAGATACACTCACACTTACTCCGCCTTTAGGCTCGGTTGCACAGTCAATGGCAAGCACAGTTGCAAGGGCTACAATTTCATCGGCGTAAGGTGCAATATCGAGCTCATAGCAGTCACCCCAGGTCATCCACTCTTTGTGGATAACAACAACGGGTCTGCCGTTTTCGGTTACCTCATAGTCGTGAGCCATAAAGTTACCCGTTACCTGCCAGTTAAGTCCCGCTACCTCATACTTAGGTGAAAAAAAGCTGAACTGCTTAACGATTTCTGCTATCTGATTTCCACCCACAAAAACGAAATATCTGGGCAAAAAGCTAAATACTTTCTGCTGGATGAAGGCAACTTCATTCCCTGCCATATCATAGACATGAAGTTTCTTTCCGAAAGAAAAGAACTCACCCTCAACATAGTATTTATCCTGTCCATATTCGTCTTTTACTGCAAATTTATCTTTCCAGGAAAAGACTTTCTGTCTTATGTAAAGTTTCATATTTTTCACACTCCTTTGTTTAATCATATAATATGATTGAAGGATTGTCAATAAAAATAAAAAGGCGACCTCAGTTAAAGGTCGCCTTAACTTATTACTTTTGCAGGACTCCGTCCCTTCCTCTTGCGGTTCCCAAAATTCATTGCGGCTTGGAGCGCCTATGAATTTTGACCGCTGCGCCATCGTCACCTTGCTCAATCCGCCACTGGCGGCACTTCAGCGACGATGCCCTGCAAACTTTTGAAAAAGTTTGACAAAACTTTACTTATTCCGCATTTAATGCGTCAAGTGACTGCTTTTTGAGATAAGCATTGAGGAAACCGTCAATGTCACCGTCCATAACAGCATTGATGTTACCCATTTCATAGCCCGTTCTGTGGTCCTTAGCAAGAGTATAAGGCATAAATACATATGAACGGATCTGGCTGCCCCAGCCGATTTCTTTTTGCTCGCCCTTGATATCTTCAATCTTGTCGAGATGCTCTCTCTCTTTGATTTCGATAAGCTTTGACTTGAGCATCTTCATACAAACTTCTCTGTTCTGATGCTGGCTTCTTTCAACCTGGCAGGATACAACAATACCTGTGGGCTCGTGGATAAGACGAACTGCTGATGAGGTCTTGTTAACCTTCTGTCCGCCTGCACCTGATGCACGGTAAACTTCCATCTTGATATCTTCTTCTCTGATTTCAACTTCAACAGTGTCGTCGATTTCAGGCATAACTTCAAGAGAAGCAAATGATGTATGACGGCGTCCTGATGAGTCAAAAGGTGAAACACGAACAAGACGGTGAACACCCATTTCACTCTTGAGATAACCGTAAGCATTTTCGCCCTCGATAACAACCACAGCACTCTTAAGACCTGCTTCGTCGCCGTCAAGGAAGTCAACGGTTGTAAACTTAAAGCCGTGCTTTGTTGCCCACTGACCGTACATTCTGAAAAGCATCTGACACCAGTCCTGAGCCTCAGTACCACCGGCGCCTGCATGGAAAGTAAGAATTGCATTATTGTTATCGTATTCGCCTGAGAGAAGAGTTGCAAGTATCTGCTTATCGAGCTCTTTTTCAACTGCTTCAACGCTGTTCTGACATTCTTCAAGAAGGTCGAGGTCGCCCTCTTCATCTGAAAGCTCAATCATAACGAGAGCATCTTCAAATGCACTCTTGAGGTCTTCATAAGCTTTGATTTTATTTTTAAGAGCTGCAATTCTCTGAAGCACTTTCTGTGAATTTTTAAGGTCGCCCCAGAAGTCTTCAGCGGCTGTCTGTTCTTCGAGAGTAGCGATTTCCTTTGCCATTTCTTCAAGGCCGAGAGCAGCAGCCAGCTCGTCCATAGGCTTTTCGCTTTCGAGTAATCTTAATCTTAATTCTTCAAACTGAACCATATTAAACTATCCTTTCAACAATTTCTTTATCAATAAATATAACATTACAAAATTATCCTTATACATTATACACATTTTTATGGAAAGGACAATATGTTTAGGAAAATATTTTTTATTATAGGGTGTTTTTCTTTTCTCACACGGGAAAGGTGGCGGCAAAGGTGGGCGTCGGCTCCATAAAATCGCTTTGCGATTTACGGCTACAGCAGTAGCCGATCCGAACAAAGTTCGGATATGGAGCCGCCGCTCCTGCACTACAACAAAACCACTTGACAAAATAAATCTGCAGTGCTACAATAATCTCGACATATGAATATTACTGGGGGTGCTGATTTTATCGGCTGAGATTATACCCATAACCTGATTCGGATAATACCGACGTAGGCTAAGTAACATGCTCTTGAATTTTGTACCACCCTTATTTTTAGGGTGGTATTTTTTCTTTCCTCTGCCGGCGAGGAGGAGCCAATCACCAACAGCAATTTCCTATGTTAATAAAAACTAAAGGAGATGTTTTATTATGACATCAAGTATTGCAATCCAGGTTTTACCTAAAGTGGACTCAGAGGATGAGCTCATCCGTATTGTTGACGAGGTTATCGCTTATATAGCCTCAACAGGACTTAACTATTATGTGGGCCCCTTTGAAACAACTATCGAGGGCGAAAGCTATGATGAGCTTATGGAAATCGCCGCCAACTGTCAGAAGGTGGCTATCAAAGCAGGCTGTGAAAGCGTTTCAGCTTATATCAAAGTTGTTTATACTCCCGAAGGTGAGGTTTTAACTATTGACAAAAAAGTATCAAAGCATCACAAGTAAGCTTGCTCCCGCAGTGTCTCTGTTGGTGCTGGGCTGTCTGTGGCTCTTTGTCAGCGAGGGTGAAATTGTGCCCTCATATATGTTGCCGTCACCTATTGATGTGGTAAGGGCATTTGTGTCTGACTTTTCGGTGCTGATGAGCCATATGGCTGTCACCCTGCAGGAGGCGATCTACGGTCTTTTAATCGGCACTGCTCTGGGCTTTATCATCTCCGTGCTTATGGACAGATTTGACTTTCTTTATAAGGCCCTGTACCCCATACTCGTCATCACTCAGACTATACCCACTATTGCCATTGCACCCTTGCTTGTGTTGTGGATGGGCTTTTCTATGGCGCCGAAAATTACCCTTGTGGTGCTGACCACCTTTTTCCCAATAACCATATCCCTTCTTGACGGCTTTAAGAGTGCCGACCCCGACAGCATAAACCTTATCAGAAGTATGGGCGG
>JAGBSR010000158.1 GCA_017631745.1 Clostridia bacterium
TCTCGAAGGTATTTTCGAGATTTGCTCTGCGCTTATCGTTTTCGATGTCGCTTTTTGTGATGAGGAGCTGACCTGTCTTGACACCGTTTTCACCGAAGTGTTTATCATACATAAACATCAGCTCGCACTGACCTACAGTAGCGGCAGCCTGTCTGCCGGGAATATCCTTGGGTCTCTCTTTAAGACCAAGCTTACCCACACCGACACCGATTGCACCTGAGGTAACGAGAACAACCTCCATACCTGAGTTGTGCAGATCTGCAAGGACACTGCAGAGCTTGACCATTCGTCTGATGTTGATTTTGCCTGTTTCATATGTAAGGGTAGATGTACCCACTTTTACTACTATTCTTTTTGCTGAGGAAATAACGCTCATTGTTCTCATCCTTTTATTTTTTAATGAAGCAAGGCTTCAATTCACGCCGTAAGGCAATTTTTCTTTTTTCTCGCTCACCGCGGGGGCATCCTTTTTCCTTGCGCGGAAAAAGGGTCAAAAACGCGCTGTTATTTTTTTATGGCACTTTCTAAAATGTGCTCATACTCTTCTCTTGCTTTCACCTTGCCCACTGCCGTAAATGACATTTTGTCAAGGCGCAGATATTTCTCGCTGACAGCAATCACATCGTCAAGAGTAATAGCCTTAATGCTGTCGATTATATAATCATCTTCCACAAAGTGGTCAACCATAAGCAGATTATATCCCATCGATGAAAGCTTTGACTGAGGCTGTTCACGGGACATTATAAGACTCGAAATCAGTTTTTCTTTTGCTATGGCAACCTGTCTTTCGGTAACATTTCTGCTGAAAGAGCCGACAATATCTGTCACTTCATTTATAGCTCTTTCTTCCGACACGGGCGAAAGACTCATTGCTATGGCAATGTACCCGCCGCCACGGTATCTGCCAAGCCAGGAATCAACACTGTAGCAAAGACCGAGCTCTTCTCTGATTCTCTGATAAAGCATTGACGATGTGCCCGTGCCGAGGATAAACATACATACCTGCAAGGGATATAAATCCTCGTGCTCAATGCCGACACCGTCAAAGCACATCATAATGTGAGTCTGCTCTGTCTGTATTGTTTTAAGGGCAATATCCCGATTAAAGGGTACTTTATAAAAGAAATCTCCCTTGCTCTTCTCCGGCATATCAGAGAAATACTCTCTGACCTTGCGCAGCATTTCTTCTTCGTCAAAATTACCGCTGATGCCGATAACCGTTTTATCGGCACAGTAGTTGTCATTCATATATTTTTCAATATCTTCTTTTTTAAAGGCGCTTACGGTTTCTCTTTCGCCGAGAATTTTCATTGAAAGGCTTGTACCTTTAAAGAGACTCGTTTCATTGACCTCATAGACAACATCGCCAGGGTCATCCTCGCACATATTGATTTCCTCAAGGACTACACCTTTTTCGGTTTCGATATCCTTTTCATCAAGACGCGGATGTCTTATCATATCAAAGAGTATATCCGAAGCCTTAAGTATCTGATAGTCGAGGGCTTTGGTATAAAAGAAGGTATATTCCTTAGTGGTATAAGCGTTGACATGAGCCCCTATTTCATCCATTCCCTCTGCAATTTCAAAGCCTGAGCGCTTCAGTGAGCCCTTGAACACAATATGCTCAATAAAATGAGATATACCGCTGATATCAGCGCTTTCATTTCTCGAGCCCGACATAACCCACACGCCAACAGTTGCCGAGCGCAGGTCATCTCTTTTATGCGTGAATATTCTCAGACCGTTTTCCAGGGTAATAAGATTCATCCGGGGTACTCCTTATTTAATCTAAAAACTGTGAATTATAAATTTCGGCATAGAAGCCGTCTTTAGCCATAAGCTCCTTATGGTTACCTGTTTCAACAATTCTGCCCTCATTCATAACGAGGATTTTATCAGCCTTTCTGATAGTGGAAAGTCTGTGAGCAATAACAAAGTTTGTTCTGCCCTGCATGAGATTCTGCATTGCCTGCTGAATCTGCATTTCTGTTCTTGTATCAACCGAAGAAGTAGCCTCGTCGAGAATAAGAATATCAGGTGAGGAAAGGAAAGCTCTTGCTATGGTAATAAGCTGTCTCTGACCTACGCTGAGGTTTGCACCGTCTTCTTCGAGCATTGTGTCGTAGCCATCGGGCAGAAGTGACACAAAATGGTCAACCTTCGCAGCCTTTGCGGCTCTCATAAATTCTTCTTCTGTGGCTTTCTCGTTGCCGTACATGATATTTTCTTTCACGGTACCCTCAAACAGCCATGTGTCCTGAAGCACCATACCCATAACACTGCGAAGATTCTTACGGGAAATATCTCTGATATCAACATCGTCAATCTTGATTGCACCTGACTTGATTTCGTAGAATCTCATAAGCAGATTAACGATAGTTGTTTTACCTGCACCTGTGGGACCTACAATAGCAACAAGTTCGCCCTTATTTACCTTAAGGTTGAAGTTTTCAATAAGAGGCTTTTCAGGCAGATATGAGAATTCAACATCCTGGAATTCGATGCTGCTGCCTGTTTCGATTTCGGTAACTGCAGTGTCGTCGGTTTCTTCGTCTGCTTCGAGGATATTGAAAACTCGCTCTGCACTTGCAAGTGAAGACTGAAGATTATTAGCAATGTTACTAAGGTCAACTATAGGCTGCATAACAAGCTTTGTATATGCAATAAACACAGTGATTGTGCTTACGCTCTGCTCGCCTTTAATAATAAGATAACCGCCGATAACA
>JAGBSR010000159.1 GCA_017631745.1 Clostridia bacterium
GGGAGCTGAGGGAAGCTCGAGTTCCTGAGCTCTGCCTGCATAGTTATCCCAGATTTTGATGATTTCTTCCTTAGAGGGCTTTTTGCCATCTTCAAAGCGCATAAATACTGCACCCATGTGACCGTCAGAAACAGGTACTCTGATGCACTGAGCTGTGAAAGCGGGTGAAGTTGCGTTTTTAATTACGCCGTCTTCAACAGTACCCCAAAGCTTGAGGGGCTCCTGCTCGCTCTTTTCTTCTTCGCCGCCGATGTAGGGGATTACATTGTCAATCATTTCGGGCCAGCTGTCGAAGGTTTTACCTGCACCTGAGATAGCCTGATATGTGCAAACGAGAACTTCCTTAACACTGTAGTCCTTGTCGAGAGGATAGATAGCGGGAACGTAGCTCTGAAGTGAGCAGTTTGACTTAACAGCGATAAAGCCCTTCTTTGTGCCGAGTCTCTTTCTCTGATCTTCGATAACCTTAATGTGGTCAGCGTTGATTTCAGGCACTACCATAGGAACATCTGCTGTGCCTCTGTGAGCACTGTTGTTTGATACAACAGGGCATTCAGCTTTAGCATAAGCCTCTTCAAGAGCTCTGATTTCGTCCTTTTTCATATCAACTGCACAGAATACAAAATCTACCATTGAAGCAATTTCGTTGATATCTGCAGTTGCATCCTTGATTACAAGGTCAGCAAACTTTTCGGGCATTGGATCTGCAATTCTCCATCTGTCACCAACAGCTTCTTTATAAGTCTTGCCTGCTGAACGAGCACTTGCTGCAAGAACAACTACATCGTACCAGGGATGATCAGCAAGAATTGTAGCAAATCTCTGGCCTACCATACCGGTTGCACCGATAATACCTACCTTATACTTTTTCATTTTTAAAACACCTCTTTAAATTCAATTATTTTACATAAAACTGTTGATAAATTCAGCATTATGCACTATAATAAAAAATAACTTTTATATAATATCACTTATTTTGTGATAAGTCAATTTATATTTCTTATTTTTTTGAGAAATTATGAGGTTTTATTTAAATCGAAAGGATAAAGCTAATTAATGAACAAGTCAGATTTTTATTATGATTTACCTGAAGAATTAATCGCTCAGCATCCTGTTGAACCGCGAGATTCTTCAAGGCTTATGACAGTTGACAGACAAACTGGTGAAATTGAGCACAAACACTTTTACAATATACTTGATGAGCTTCGTGAGGGCGACTGTCTTATACTTAATAATACCCGAGTTTTGCCTGCACGCCTTTACGGCATTAAGAAGGATACCGGTGCTAAGGTTGAGTTTTTGCTTCTTACCAACAAAGGCGATGATACATGGGAATGCATAGTTGGCCCGGGTAAGAGAGCTAAGCCCGGAACACAGTTCAGCTTTGCAGATGGTCTTCTCGAGTGCGAGGTAAAAGAAGTCCTTGACGGCGGTAACAGACTCGTAAAGTTTTTCTACGAGGGTAATTTCTACAATGTGCTTGATCAGATAGGACAGATGCCTCTTCCTCCATACATTACGGAAAGACTTGAAAATGGCGAACGGTATCAGACTGTTTATTCCAAAGAGCTCGGCTCAGCTGCAGCTCCTACAGCAGGTCTTCATTTCACTCAGGAGCTTATGGAAAAGCTTCAGGATAAAGGTGTAAAGATCGGTTATGTTACCCTGCATGTCGGACTCGGTACATTCAGACCTGTAAAAGAAGAGGATATTTCACTTCATCTTATGCATTCCGAGCACTATTGGTTACCGAAAGAAACTGCCGAATTAATCAACGATACCAAGAAAAACGGCGGCAGAGTTATTGCTGTCGGTACCACCAGCTGCCGCACTCTCGAGTCAGTCGGCACCTTCAAGGGTAAGATCGAAGAAAGCGAAGGTTGGACAGATATCTTTATTTATCCCGGTTATGAATTTAAGTGTATTGATGCTCTTATTACCAACTTCCACCTGCCCGAAAGCACTCTTATAATGCTTGTCAGTGCTTTCTGCGGATATGATAATACAATGAATTTCTATAAAACTGCCGTTGAAGAGAGGTACAGATTCTTCTCGTTCGGCGATGCGGTTTTCCTGAGGTGACTATGAAATCTAAATTAACACTTATTAAAACTGAAGGTACTGGAAGAAGATGTGAGTTTGAGAAAGTTCACGGTACTGTGCAGACTCCTGCATTTATGAATGTTGCAACCTGCGGTGCCATCAAAGGTGCTTTATCAGCACTCGATCTTAAAGAAATCAAGTGTCAGATTATGCTCAGCAACACCTATCATCTTCACGTAAGACCCGGTGATGAGCTCGTTAAAGAAATGGGCGGACTTCACGAATTTACCCGTTGGCAAGGCCCTATTCTTACTGACAGCGGTGGCTTTCAGGTGTTCTCACTTGCAAAGCTTCGCAAGATTCAGGAAGAGGGCGTAACTTTTAACTCCCATGTTGACGGAAGAAAAATCTTTATGGGTCCTGAAGAAAGTATGCAGATTCAGTCAAATCTCGGCTCAACAATTGCAATGGCATTTGATGAGTGTGTAGAAAATCCCGCTAAATATCAATATGCTAAAGAATCCTGCAAGCGTACAGTAAGATGGCTCCAGCGCTGTAAAGCAGAAATGGACAGACTCAACTCGCTTCCTGATACAATAAACAAAAAACAGCTTCTTTTCGGCATCAATCAGGGTTGTACCTTCGAGGATCTTCGCATTGAAAATATGAAAGAAATTGCTGAGCTCGACCTTGACGGCTATGCTATCGGCGGACTTGCTGTAGGTGAGCCGAAAGAGGATATGTACCGCGTAATTTCAGCTGTTGAGCCCTATATGCCTAAGGATAAAATCCGTTATCTTATGGGTGTCGGCACTCCCGGCAACATCATTGAAGGCGTATATAGGGGAGTGGATATTTTTGACTGTGTTATGCCCTCAAGAAATGCGCGTCACGGTCATCTCAACACCTGGAGCGGTATCATTAACATTAATAATAAGAAATACGAAAAAGATAATCAGCCTATTGATCCTCAGTGCGATTGTCCTACTTGCCGTAACTTCTCACGCTCATATATCAGACATCTTTTTAAGGCAAAAGAGATGCTGGCTATGAGGCTTTGTGTTATGCACAACCTTTATTTCTATAACACCCTTATGGAAAAAATCAGAGAAGCTCTTGATAATGGCAACTATCAGGAATTCCACGACAAATATGTAGATTTGCTTGATACGCGTATATGAAAATTATGTAAAGTTTTTTAATAATACTTGTATTTAATCTTTGCATCTGCTATAATAGCTGACAGTATTTTATTAGGAGGAAAAGTAAAATGTACTTTTTAACAGAAGGCACTGCTGCTGCAGGCAGCAATTCATCAATGATCATTATGCTTGTTGCAATGTTTGCAATTATGTATTTTGTAATGATTCGTCCCCAGAAAAAGAGACAGAAGGAAGAGCAGGAAATGCGCAACGCTGTTGAGGTTGGTGACGAAATCACAACAATCGGCGGTATTTGCGGTAAGGTTGTAATCGTAAAAGAACAGCATCTTATCATCGAAACAGGTGCAGACAGAAACAGAATGCAGATCACTCGTTGGGCTGTTCAGCAGAATGTTACAGCTACTGAAAGAGTTAAGGCTGAAAGAGAAGCTGCTAAGGCTGCTGCTGAAAAAGCAAAGGCTGAAAAGAAGGCTGCTAAAGGCAAAAAAGACGCTGAATAATCAGTAATAACAAGACAAGGTCTCTCATATTCATTTAACAGATGAATTATGGGAGGCTTTTTTATTATGGAAAA
>JAGBSR010000160.1 GCA_017631745.1 Clostridia bacterium
ACATAAACGATCCTCTTTGCGGTGCCGACTTCAAGATGTCACTTATCCGTGACCTTATCTCAATTGCAAACACCGCCTGCACCGATGAGTGGGCTTATCTTGTACCCCCCACACTTCCCATTCTTCTTGTTTCAGGTGCCAAGGACCCCGTCGGTATGAACGGCAAGGGCGTTATCAATGTTTGCGACAATCTTGAAGATGCGGGTCATACACCCACTTGCTATCTTTACCCCGGTGACAGACACGAGATTCTTTTCGAGGATGACAGAGAAAAGATTTTCGGTGACATCTTAGCCTGGTTGGAAAAATAAGACAAATAAAAGGACAGGTTTCAACCCTGTCCTTATTTTTATATAAAAAAACCGTTTCTGTAAATAACTGCAATGATAAGAATATGCACGGGATAAAACCAATAGAAAAACCACTTGGAAAACTTAGAGCTTTTACCCGCCTCACCATTATAAAGATAAATCAGAGGAATGAAAGCAAGTGAGCCTGCCTGCCATAAGCCCTCATACCACATCCCGCCGTCGGAGACAGCCATAGTAGTCGATCGGACTACCCAGAAAAGACATATAAGAGCATATACAAGCGTCAGTTTTTTCTTGTCGTTTCTCAACATAGCAAAAGCCATAACCCACAAGGGCGCAACCAATCCCCAATCGCAATAGTCACATATGCCATATATCATTAATGCCAATATAAATTTCAGCACCCTGCTTTCAACTTTTTCAATAACAATCAACAGCATAAAGCATAAAAACAAGGTAAACATCATATTGAATTTTCGCACCGTGATATCCCCTGCTAAAAAATAAGCAAAGGGTATCTGCGATATCAGAGCAAAGACAAAAAGTCGTGCGGCATATTTATTTTTAGAGTGAGTGTGCACATAGCCTTCAACAAGAAAGTAGCACATAATCGGAGCTGTCAGCCTGCCGAATATCCTCATAGCTATACCTAAAGGATTATCCATACCGACAAATGCAAGAGCTATATGGTCACACAGCATAGCGGCAACAGCAATATATTTCAGAATGTTTCTGTTCATTTGTTTTGTCCTTTTTTAAGATTTACTTCACTTAAAAATGTTGCTGATAAAATCATTCCTGCGCCGAGGATACCGAGTACCGTCATCCTTTCTTTCAGGAACACCGCCGACAGAACAACGGCCACAATAGGATCGATATAACTCATAATTGCAATAGTCTGCGACTGCAGCTTTTTCATTGAGCCGAAGTATGCCGTATATGCTATACCCGTGTGAACTATGCTGACAATTGCAAGCATTATGATGCTGTTTCTGTCAAAATCAAGCTCAGGGAAGTCAACTGTGGCTATGCAATAAGGCAATATCACTATCGCCGCGCCCGAAAGCTGAACTATGGTCTTATCATAAGCCGGAACACTGCCGAGACTTTTATTCATCAGCACAACAGAAGAATAGAACACAGCCGCCAATACACCGAAAACAACACCTCTGATATCTCCGACACTGCCGACACCTGTTTCTGTTACGCCCGATACAAGGACCATGCCTGCCAAAGCTGTCAATGTACAGCATATCTTTTTTGCAGTGAGCTTTTCTTTATATATAAAAGAGCTGATCACTATAACAAAAATCGGTGCCATATAATAGCAAAGAGTTGCCGTTGCCACTGTGGTATACCGGTAGGCCTCAAAGAGAAGTATCCAGTTTATACCTATAGCTGCACCCGAAAGGCAAAGCAACAGTATTTTTTCTTTCACAGCCGAAAAAGAAAACTTCTTTTTGGTCAGAAGACAGAAAACAAGCAGAAACAATGCTCCCGCATAGCCTCTTATAAAGGCTATGATACTCGACGGCATATCTATATTTCTGACAAAAAGCCCTATGGTACCAAAAATCACCATAGCCGAGGCAAGACCCATTTTTGAGGAGAAATCATCATTCTTCATTTTTTCACCTATATTCAAGGGGACTGCAAACGAGTCCCCTTTTTTGTTTATTTCTTGAATCTGATTACATTAAATGAAAGTGCCTTAAGATTTGCAACAATATTCTTGTCGTCTTCTACGGGCAAGGGATTTGAGTGCATTTTTACTTTTTCGTTGTCGAATGTGTTTTCCTCAAGCACATTGTAGCCATCCATTGACTCGAATGAAACAGCCTTGTAGTCCTCAAAGCCGAGAAGTGAGATATCAAGCTGAACATCCTCTTCCATAGAGCGGTTGACAACAAAGAGTGCAATCTCTTCGTTTTCTTCGTCATATGATGCCACGGACTCGAGATAAGGTACATCTGTGAAGTCTTTGCAATCATATTTCGGGCAGTCGATTATAGGCTTAAGAGCATTACCTCTGGCGTACTTCGACATAGCCTGGAAGGGATAGAAGATAGTCTGACGGAACGCTCCGCCGCCTGTTTTTGTGAAGATGGGAGCAATAACATTTACAAGCTGAGCAAGACAGGCAATCTTTACTCTGTCTGCGTGACGGAGCAGAGTAATAAGCATACAGGCTGCCACAAGAGCATCCTCGAAGTTATAGATATCCTCAAGCTGATTGGGTGCAACGGACCATCTCTCAACAGGTGCTCCGTTTGAGTGATACCATACATTCCACTCGTCGAAGGAAAGATTAATCTGCTTCTTTGTGCGCTTCTTAGCCTTTACATAATCGCAGACACAGATAACACTGTAAATGAAATCGTCAAGGTCAAGGTTTTTAGCAAGGAAGGATGCTGTATCCTGACGGTGGTTGTCGTAGTACTGATGAAGCGATACATAGTCCACATTGTCATATGCGATTTCAAGAGTTTTCTGTTCCCACTCGCCGAAAGTATTCATATATCTGCTTGAGCTGCCGCAAAGGACAGTTTCAATTGAGGCGTCAACCCATTTCATCATCTTAGCAGCTTCGTTGGCTGTTCTGCCGTATTCTTCTGCAGTTTTAGCGCACATCTGCCAGGGGCCGTCCATTTCGTTGCCGAGACACCAGAGCTTTACATCCCAGGGGTCTTTGAAGCCATGAGCGATACGCATATCAGAATATTTTGAGCCGCTCTTATGGTTGCAGTATTCTACTAAAGCTCTTGCCTCATCGGGGCCTCTTGTGCCGAGATTAACCGCCATCATAGGTGCGGTATTTGCCTTTTTACACCACTGCATAAACTCGTTTGTGCCGAACTTGTTGGGCTCTGTAACGCCCCAGGCAAGCTCGAGTCTTGCAGGTCTGAGCTCAAGGGGGCCCACACCGTCTTCCCAATTATAGCCGGAAACAAAGTTGCCGCCGGGATAACGTACAACGGGTACACCAAGCTCGTTAATCATTTTTATAACATCCATACGAAGTCCGTTTTCGTCTGCCATAGGATGACCCGGCTCATAGATGCCGCCATAAACAGCTCTGCCGAGATGCTCAATAAATGAGCCGAAAACTCTTCTGTCGATTTCACCGATTTTAAGTTCACCTGCAAGGGTAATTTTTGCTTTCATAAATTTTTCTCCTTAATATCAAGCTAATTTAAGTTTAACATAAAGGCAAACTGATGTAAATAGAAAAAGGAAAACTTTCCCCTATATATTGTAATGCCAACCCATCTTTGATATAATGTCTTCAGTATAAAGGACGGTGCATAACTATGTTTAATTTTTTCGCTGAGAAGGATGCAAGACAAGGCAGCTATTTCTATATCTCAGGCTCTGACTACAATCACATCAGAAATGTTCTTCGTATGAAAGTCGGAGAAGAGTTTCTCGTTTCCTCGGGCGGTGTTAGCTCTCTTTGCAGACTCGACTCTTTCGAGGGGGACTCTGCCGTTGCCGAAATTATAGAAGAAAACTATCAGAGCACCGACCTGCCTATAGAGATTTATCTCTTTCAGGGGCTTCCCAAAAGTGATAAAATGGAGCTTATCATTCAGAAAGCTGTCGAGCTTGGCGTTCACGCCAT